>CBFDAZ010000086.1:0-11760 GCA_965602825.1 uncultured bacterium | reverse complement strand
CCGGGCCCGAGATCGCCCTGGCGTACAAGCACTTCGCCCGCGAGCGGATCGACGCGTACGAGCGGGACGTACTGGCGGCCGAGCGGCAGCACGACGTCGCGGCCGGGTGGGCGCACCTGATGCAGCGGGCCTTCCTGGGCTGGCCGCGGGAGGAGTTGATCGCGACCGCGAGGCGCTTCAGTGAGACTCACCGCAACTGGGGCTGGCAGTCGACAAAGGGCCCGCACAACCTGGCCGCGGTGTGCGTTGCCGACACGCCGCTGTTCCTGGCCGACTGGGCGCCGGCGGAGTACGTCTCGGGCCGCTATGCGCTCCACGATGGCACTATCCGCTTGACGCTCCGCAACCGCGAGGAGGGCCCGTACTCGGTTCGACTTTACTCACAGTGGCCGGTCGAGGGCGTGCAACTCAACGGCGCGGCCTTCACCGAATGGGCCTACGACGACGGGACAGGCTGGCTGAAAGTCAACCTGGAGCAGCCCGGCGAGGCGCACCTGGAGATAACCCTCGGCGACGAACTGGTGGCGCCGCCGCATGCGTACTTCAGGTGAGGTCGCTGCGCGATCGCATGGCGGTGGGAAGGGGCTGTAGGCCAGGCATGAGGGGCTCACCAGGCTTTCCGCCGGGAACGCCGCGAGCGTTGCCGGGCTTCGGCCCGGTCCGAGAGCACGTAGGCCGAGGGTGAAGCCGGATGTCGAGGTCCCTGACCTCACGTGGCGAAGTGCCGCTCCCAACGGCTGGCCGTTCAGCCGACGACTGGACTGCCCAGTCGGACATACGCGATCCCGGCTACACGTTCCCCTCGCTGGGCTGGTGGAGTGGTCAGGTCTACCGGTGCAGGGGAGCGTGTGCGGAGGCAGCAGTTGGTCATGCCGCCTTCGGCGGCACCCGGAAACGATGGATACACTCACAGAACAGGACGGTCCCCCTTTCCCATGCCGTTCGTTGTCCGTGGCGGAGGGGGGCGGAGCTGTAGCTCCGCCCCCACGAACGGCTCGCGAATCTTCGAAGCATCCACGACTGCCGGGCAGAATTTCTGGAGAATCAACGGTGCCAAGATGAGCAGAACGACACGACGTGACTTCATCCGAGCGGTCGGGCTCAGCGCGGGAGCCATGGCTGCCCGGCGAACATGCGGCGAGGTGAGCGGGGAGAGGAAGCGGCCGAACATCATACTGATGGTTGCCGATGACCTCGGGTATGGCGACCTCGGCTGCTACGACTGTCCCGACATCAGGACCCCGAATATCGATAGACTGGCCCGGGAAGGTGTCCGCTTCACTGATGCCTACGCCGCGGCGCCCGTGTGCTCGCCCACCCGGGTGGCGCTGGTCACGGGGCGGTACCAACAGCGTGTGGGCTACTACGCCGAGGACTACATGGGCGGCGGCAGCCCGGAGCTGAGCCCTGATGCACACCCGACCATCGGCACCTACCTGAAGCAGGCTGGCTACCGCACCGCATGCTACGGCAAATGGAACATCGGCGGCGCGAAGAACATCACGCCGAACGAGCACGGTTTCGACCACTGGATCGGGCTGCATCACAACTTCAACTACTTCACCCATCGCAGTCTGGCCAATCCAGAGGGGCCGAGCGAGCTGTTCGAAGACGGTGAGCGGGTGGAGAGGGAGGGGTACATCACCGACATCCTGGCCGACTGCGCTGTGGACTTCATCCGCAAGCATGCCGGCGATGCGGAGCCGTTCTTCCTCTATCTGCCCTGGCAGGCTCCCCATGCACCAATGCAGGCGCCGGACGACGACCCGGCATCTTCCCCCCAACGAAGCACTGATCCCGAGAACCGCCCGTTCTACGTGAAGATCGTGGAACGCCTGGACTATCAGGTTGGTCGGATCATGCAGGCACTGAGGGAGGCGGGCGCCGACGAGCAGACGCTGGTGGTCTTCACGAGCGACAACGGCGGTCACCGGTGCAGCCGCAACCTGCCCCTCAAGGGCGGGAAACAGGAACTCGACGAAGGCGGCATTCGGGTGCCGCTGATCGTGCGGTATCCCGGCACGATCCCGGCCAGGCAGATCACAGGTCAGATGGCGATCACCCTGGACTTGACGGCGACCGCCGTTGCTCTCGCCGGCGCGGCCGTTTCGCAGGAGCACGCGCTGGATGGCATCGACCTGATGCCCTATGTAACCGGCGAGAGGCGGCCCGATCCGAACCGGACCCTTTGCTGGCGCCGCCTCACCACCGACTGCCGGGCGTGGACGGCGAAGCTCCGGACCAAGGCGATCCGCGAGGGAGACTGGAAGTACGTCTACGACGGCCTTCGAGGCAAGGAGCATCTGTACAACCTGAGAGACGACATCGGCGAGACACGCGACCTCGTCGGTGAGCGCCCCGACCTCGCCACTCGTCTGCGGGCGAAGCTGGGAGACTGGGAGAAGGAGGTCACTCCCACAAGCCAGCCGCTCTTCGAGAAGGGTGACCGCATATCGGTGGCGGGGCACCTGACGGCCGTCTCTCCGACCTCGATCACCGTCCGTCTACAGATCGGGGGAGATGACCTCAAGCTGACAGTGGTCGGCGATCCCTCCGTCAAGTCCGTGGTCGTGAAGGAACTCTCCGACATTCCCGACGGCACCTACGTTACGGTTGAGGGCCCGCTGTCTGACGACAATTCCAGGATCGCGGCTCGGCGCATCACCGTGCCGGTGTGGATCAAGCGTGCCGACGGGCGGATCGGCGCCGATTCGGCCAGTGGAACGCTGACGGTAACAGGCGAGCAAGCGACGCTCAAGGTCGGCAACACGCAGATCGCCGTCGCCACCTCGGGGCCGCCGAAGCCCTATGTCACGTTCCAGGATCGGCTGTCGGTAGGCGACCTCGAGGTTGGCGACAAGGTGCTGGTAAACGGGAAGAAGGTCGGGGACACGAGCATCCTGTCCGGCGTCTTTGTCTATCCGGACAGCCGGTGAAGGCCTGTCCGGCCCCGGCGAACCGCAAGAGCCGGGGTCGGGTGACCGACGAGGCGGCGCGGCAGACGCCTGAACGGGGAGAATGACGGCGCCCCTCGAGGTGGACCATTGAGATGAGGCGCAGTGCTCCCAGAGACAGCCCCCGGACAGTGGCCCAATCGGTGATTCTCGCACTCTTCTTCGCGGCAGGCTTCGGTGGGCTCAGCTTTGGCCTGTGGGTGGCGGACCAGGTTGTCCTGCGACTGGTTTATGGGAGCGATCAGGTGGAGCAACTGGGGCTCAGGATCGTTGCGATCAAGCCCGATCTGAAGGTCTCCAACGGGGACACGCTGGAGGAATGGAGCTTCCGCCACTGGGGCATCTCGGCAATCGTGTGGCGGCCGTCCACTGTGGGGCTCTTCTTCGGCCTCCGACGACTGATGCCTGCAGACTACCGGGGGCTCGCCGACCTGCAGCAGTCCCGGGAGGACCTGTCGGAGCTGCCGGTCTGGCTTCCTGCGGGCTGCCTGCTGTTGCTGTTGGCCCTGGTACTCGTGTTCGTCGTCGCTGGGATGGCCGCGGGCTCGGCGCTCCTCGCGGCCACCGCCCTGTCGGTCGCGTGGGTCGCATCGTGGCTCGGCGGCCGCAGTACCACCCAGTAACTAACGCTCAGGGCTCGACGCAGACGTCAAACAGGTATCCGGCGGAACTCGCCCACGCTGCGAAGAGGCGCCTGGGAGGAGCCGATGGTCTCACCCGAAAGTCGCGAGTACCTGCGCCAACTGCGCGAAACACCTCCGTTCGGCGCGGGCGGGTTCGACCTGGAGGAACTGCGGCTGTGCATGGCCACCCGTCGCGAGCCGACTGATGCGGCCGTCCGGTCCCTGCGCGCGGAGCTCGGAACCATTCCCGGTGAGTGGGTGCTCGCGCCTGGCGCCGATCCAGACGTGCGGCTGCTGTACTTCCATGGCGGAGGCTACGTCTCGGGCTCCGGCGCCTACTACCTCCCCCTGGCTGCTCACCTGTCGGCTGCGGCCAAGTGCGCGGTGCTCCTGCCCGACTACCGGTTGGCCCCGGAACACCCCTTTCCCGCGGCGCTCGAGGACTGCGTCCAGGCTCACGAATGGCTCGTCGTCACGGGTCCTGCCCGGGCCGCGCCTGCCAAGGCGACGTTCATCGCGGGTGATTCGGCCGGCGGCGGCCTGGCCCTGGCCACGCTGCTGGCCCTGCGAGATCGGCAACTCCCGTTGCCGAGAGCGGGCATCGCCCTGTCGCCCTTCGCCGACCTGACGCTGACCGGGGAGTCTATCCACTCCGAAGCAAAGCTCGATCCTATCATGCATCCCCGCTGCCTGCCCGAGTTCGTGGCGCGCTACGCGGCCGACAGCCAGGTGCGCACGCCTCTCGCCTCCCCGGCCTTCGGCGACTACACCGGCCTCCCGCCACTGCTGATCCAGGTCGGCGAACACGAGATCATCCGTGACGACAGCGTCCGGGTGGCGGCCAAAGCACGGGCGGATGGGGTAGACGTGACGCTCGAAGTGTGGGAGGGCATGTTCCACGTATTCCAGTCGCACGAGCCCCTGCTCCCCGAGGGCCGGGAAGCTATCGAACACATCGCCTCTGTGATACGGTCAGGATGAGCCTCGCCTGCGTGGCTTCTTCCTCCGGTCGCCCCATTGGTCGGCGCGTTCGGGGTCGTAGTCTGGGTTTGGGGTCGGCATTTGGGCGTTGACCGAATGCCGCCACTCGCTCAGCTTCTTCTGCAGGTTCGCGGCCCGCTTGGGCATCTGGTCGGCAAGATTGCTCTGCTCCCCGATGTCCTCCTGGAGGTCGTATAGCTCCAGGGCTCCGTCCTCGTAGTACTCGATCAGCTTGTACTTCCCCCGCCGGATAGACCCGCATGGCGGGCAGTGGTGATAGTGAGGATAGTGCCAGTAGAGCGCGTCGCGCTTCAGGCTGGCCTTGCCCCTCAGTAAGGGCAGGATGCTCTTGCCGTCCACCCGGTAGTCGTCGGCGTCCATGCCCGCCATCTGGAGCAGTGTGGGGAGAAGGTCAACGCTGCTCACCGGGACGCGGCACTGGCTGCCCGGCTCGATGACCCCCGGCCAGCGCACGATGAGCGGGACACGCGTCCCGCCCTCGTACAGCGTGCCCTTCTCTTCGCGTAGCGGCGCGTTGGACGTGACGATCGGGCCCTTTGCGGTATAGGTCTGGATCAGTCCCCCGTTGTCGGAGAAGAAGACCACAACGGTCTGGTCGGCGATGCCCAACTCGTCGAGCTTGTCCAGAAGCTGCGCGGTGCTCTCATCGAGCGTCTCGATCATCGCGGCGTACTTGGCGTTCCGCTGCCCAGCCTCGGGGGCGGTCTTGGACTCGTACTTGTCGATCAGCTCCTGCCGGGCTTCGAGCGGGATGTGGACCGTGTGGTGTGCGAGATAGAGGGAGAATGGGTCCTCCCTGTTGTCTTCCATGAACTTGAGGGCTTCGGCCGTCAGACCGCTGACCTGTTTGTCGTTCGCGTTGGGCGCGCCCAGCACTTGATGGTCGAAACCGTGGTCCTGCGGCTGCGAGCCCTGCCCGCCCAGATGCCACTTGCCGATGGCGGCCGAGACGTAGCCGGCCTGGCTCAATGCCTTAGGGATCGTGACCTCATCAAGCGGCAGGTGCTGGTTGAACTCGGGCACATTGAGCTTCGCCCACGGCCGCCAGTGGCCGGGGATGAAGTCGGTGAGGTTGAGTGTCGCGGGGTACTTGCCGGTCAGGATGCTGGCGCGGGTCGGCGAGCAGACGGGGCAGGCGGCATAGGCGTCCGTGAAGCGCATACCATCGCGCGCGAGCTGGTCGATGCGCGGGCTCTCGTGGAAGGTGCTGCCATAGCAGGACAGATCCGCCCAGCCCAGGTCATCGACCAGGATGAACAGGAAGTTGGGCTTCTCTGTCTTCACCGACGCGCCCCGAGCGGCGTTCAACGAGCCCAGCACGGCCGATCCGCCCAGAGCGGCCGCGCCTGCCTGTGCAAGGAACTCCCGCCGATCAAGATGCTTGCCTCTACTCACAATGGCACCTCCCGCCTTGGGTACGCCGCGCACGGGCCGAGGACTTCACGTCATGCTGCACAGTCATTCTCTGTGAGCGGCTCCATCCCTTGGGCAGCATCGGTGCAGTCCTACAGGGACGAGGCCCGCACGTGGCGAACACGGGCCTTCGCACCACGCCAGCACGCGAGGGCATCGCAGCCGCGCCGCAGGGGCTGGGAGTGCACCTTATCGTTCTGACGGCGGCGTTGGCCCTCAGGCCAGTCTCAGCAGTGGCGCGCCTGCCGACCCTTCCGGCAGCACATCTCCCATACGCTCTGATAGGAGCTGACCGGCCAATGCTTGCCAACGAAATCCACATGCGCGATCCGTGGATCATGCCGCATGACGGGGTCTACTACCTGGTTGGGACCACCGGAGACACGTGGGGGAAGGAGGGCGGAGGCTTCCATGGGTTCACCTCGGCGGACCTGATCCACTGGACGCCCCACGGCCCGATCCTGGAGGAGGATGACCCGCCAACCTGGGCGGCGTACCAGTTCTGGGCGCCTGAGCTGTATGAGCGGGATGGACGTTTCTACCTCTGCTACTCGGGCAAGACCGACGATACCCTACGCGGGACGGGGGTCGCGGTGAGTGATTCGCCGCTGGGGCCATTCCGCAACCTCTCGGACAGGCCGTTGACGCGGCTCGAGTGGGAGTGTCTCGACGGGCACCTGTTCCGCGATGCGGACGGGACGGAGTGGTTCATCTTCGTCCACGAGTGGGTGCAGTGCAAGGTGGGGGAGATGTGGGCCCAGCGGATCGCGCCGGACTACAGCGAACTGGTCGGCGAGCGTCACCTGCTCTTCCGCGGCCATGACGCGTCCTGGTCGGACCATGTCATCGACGGGCCGATGATGGTGCTCGAGGACGGCAAATACCACCTCTTCTGGTCGAGCTTCAATGACCGGGACGGCTACTGCTGCGGGGTCGCGACCGCGGACTCGGTCCTCGGGCCGTATACCCACTCCACCGAGCCGGTCATCGCCAACGATGGCGGCCACAACTGCGTGTTCCGGGGTTCCGACGGGAAGTGGTACACCAGCTTCCACCGGCCGAACAGCACGCCTGACGAGCGGGTGAAGATTCGTGGGCTGGAGCTGGCGGATGGGGTCTGGCGACTCGGCGAGGCGGCAGACCCAAGCGCGGGGTGACGGTGCCCTGCAACCGCGCTGTCAGCGTACGAACTCGACGATCCGCCACTTCCACGCCGACACGCGAAGGCGGACTCCTCCGTCTGCCTCCGTGAGGCCCTCGGCCGCTCCGGTGACCCGCCAACCGCCCATGTCCTCGACGGCGACCTCCCCGGCCTCAGGCCCGTTGTTGAAGAAGAACCCGACCAGCCGCCGCCCGTCCTCGTGGAGCCACAGAGCGCATTCAGTGTCGTCTGGCTTCACCGGTAGCAGCATGTCATCGTGCGTGCCCGTCGTGAGGAGTTCCTCGTATTCGGCAAAGACGGCCGCGGCCTCGCGGATGGGGCCGTTGAATTGACTGTCCAGGCCCCAGATCCCCGTCAGCGCCAGGCCGATGCAGTCCCAGTCGATGACCGTCTGCAGGAGCTGGGTCGTCAGCCGGGGGCGCGTGCGCCAGCAGCCGAGGTGCTCCTGCAAGTCGTACCCATTGATCATCACGCTCATCAGGAGCGGGTTGCGGCGGCCGCCGGCTTCGGAAGCCGCGAAGTGCGATCTCGCCAGGGCCGCCGTGTTGTGTGGCGTGTGGACGCTCATCGCGACGTCGATGACCTTCGCGCCCATGGTCCAGTCCACGCCGTACGCTTGGCGGCTGTAGGGGTGGGGCGTGCCCGAGTAGATGCGGAAGTCAGCGTCCGGATTGGCCTCTCGCGCGGCCTCGCGCATGAGAGCCCAAACGCGCGTATGTTGCCAGCACTTGAAGTCGTTCCACCGCTCGTAGTACGCGTCCGACATGATCTCCTCGACCGATGGCACGTCGTCCAGCTCCGCGTAGCCGGCGAAACCCCGGCGGCAGCGCAGGTCGGTGCAGACCTGGCGGTGGCCCTTCGGATCGTAGGGCCTCGGGCGCTCCTTGCGGATCGGTACACCGGCGATCTCGAAGTCCCACCATACGCCTTGCAGGTCGTTGACCTCGACCGCCCGCCTAACGGCCTCGCACAGCCGGCCGAGCCATGGGTTATCGCGGCCGCCGCGGACGCCGGTCTTCGCGTCGTCGTACCGGTCTCCGTCGAGGCCATGGGTCAAGCAGACGCGGTAGTCCGGCGTCTTCTCGCCGATCCACGTCTCGGCCCAGTACTCGGGGTGCTGCTCGCAGTACTCGCGAGCGGCCGGTGCGTACAGGAACGAGAGGTAGGACCGCACCTCCATGCCGTTGCGGCGGCCCCACTGAGCGGTCCAGTTCGAGGAGTCGATCTCGTCAAGCGCCTGACCGTAGACGGGCTCCCGGATGGTCGGCATGATGTCGTTCAGCCCGAGGCGCTTCAGCCGCTTCAGGTACATTTCCTGTAGGTCGTGGGGGAGGCGCTCGAAGGCGCTCTCAGCCAGCCAGATGGTGAACTCGATGCTCTCCGGGCCCGGCGTCTGGGGCGCCGGCACGAGCGGCACGTCTCCGGCCAGGACCTCCTCGCCATCCGTCACAACCGACCAGCGCACCCGGTGTTCGCCTGCGAAGTCGTCGGGCACATCAAGCGCCACCGTAGGCAGCATGTACGGCTCATCGAAGCTCACCCACACCGGCTCGACGGGCATCGGGAGCCAGCAGCCGCTCTGCTGACCCGCCTGCTCCTCAGTCCCGGAGATACGGAGTGCCAGGTTGTCGGGCTTGCCGGGCCTCGGTGCTTTGACCGGCCGGAGAGCGCCCGCGGTCGGCCAGGCCCGCAGGCCCTCGGCGTTCTCGAGGTCGCCCGCCAGCATGAAGTTCGTTCCGGGCTGCTGGTCGCGGACGAGCTCCAGATCGTCCACGTACAGCGTCCCGTAGGTGGCGCGGTCCTGCCACTTGATGATCAGCAGCACCAGGTGCCGGGCGTTCTCGGGAGCCTTGAGATCGACGGCGAACGCCTTCCAGTCGTAGGAGCCCTGGTCGAAGGTGATGTAGGCCGGGTAGGAGACGATGGGCTTGCCGTGTTCGTCGCGGAAGTAGCCGGTGAGCTGGAAGCCGTTCCCGACGATGCTCTCGCCCTTGGCCAGGCACGAGAACGTGTACGTCGCGCCCGGCACGACCTCCATTCCCAGGTAGCGTTCCAGGCTGGGGCGGA
The DNA here is from genome assembly GCA_965602825.1 of uncultured bacterium. Taxonomy (GTDB): domain Bacteria; phylum Armatimonadota; class Zipacnadia; order Zipacnadales; family VGFC01; genus CBFDAZ01. Next base: position 2,539 of record CBFDAZ010000086.1, on the reverse strand, counting down.
AGACGAATGTCTGGGTGTCGCCGTCAGCCTGGTGTGAGCGCTCCTTGGGCGTGACCAGGTAGCTGCCCTGGGCGTCGAGGGGTTGCAGGTTGACCTCGCGCTCATTGAGGGCTGCCGGCAGCTCGAGCCGCAGCTCGTAGCTATCGACCTGCTCCTCCCCGACCGATGGCAGACGCGGCCGGATTAGCAGCACCTCGCCAGGACAGTACTCGATCCTCTCCGCCCACAGAGCGACGTTGGGTCCGACGACCTCAGCGTGGGCGCTCCCTGTCCCGAGGGTCAGGTGGACGGTGAAGAGCGGTAACATGAGCATCTCCTCAGGGGCTGCTCCGGAGATTTGCCGTTCCCAGCCGTTCGTGACGGCGCAGCTCCTGCTGCGCCACGGTGGCGTAGGTCGGAGCTCCAGCTCCGACGCCGCCCGAATCCTCCACCGTCCCACGGGCCCGTTCGCGGTTCGTGCCGGCCGGCCTTCTGACCCGCCACCGTGGCTCCATCGGCCATGGCTAATCAGTCCGGTTGCTGATAATGCTCTCTGACCTCTTCCTGGGTCAGCTCTCGTCCCCAGATCCTGATTTCATCCACGAACCCCTCGAACTCCTCCCGGCCGTTGCGGCTGCCGAGCTCGATCCGGTCCCCCCAGAAGTCGAATACCCCGACGAAGTCGGTGGAACGTACGCGCTCGCCATTGACATAGGTAGCAGCGCCGTCGGGCCCCGCCACAACGGCGATGTGGCCCCAGGTGCCCGGCGGGATGAGCTGCTTCATGCCGGAGACGTAGAGATTGCCGTGGGCGAACTCATAGCCGTTCGTGATGACCGGGTAGATGCTGTCCGGCCCGAAGCCGAACTCAAAGCGACTTGTGCTGCCTCGCCCCACATACAGAACGCAGCCGTAGCCTTCGGTGGGGTACTCAACCGGCTTCACCCAAGCCTCAATCGACATCGCCTCGACGTCCGGCAGCCGAGCGTGGAGGCGCGTGCCCAGGCTCCCTTCACCGGTCAGGTTGAGGGCGCGGCCGATCTTGCCATCGGCCCAGGAGGCGTTGGCGAGTGTGAGGTCGTTACCGAGGCCGCTGCTATCGTGAGCGACTTCACCTGCCCCTTCGTCGAAGCTCCAGCGCGCCATCAGCGAATCGGGCCCGAGGGGTGGCATGTCGGCCGCCGGCTTGCGCGTCCTCTCCAGTCGTTCGGCGAGCTCGCGGACGCCGTCGCCACGCAGACGGAGGAGCTGGCCCCCGCCCGCGGGCAGCGACAGTCGGACTGATTGCCCGTCCACGGTGCGCTCCTCCGTGCCGGGCGCCGGGACAACCGTCACGGCTCCCACTGCTCGGTCGAAGGTCACGCTAACCTCACGATCGGGAGGCTGCTCGGGCCCGGGCGTACCGCGGGTGTCCACGACCATCGCCAGCACGTCGGCCTTGTTCCTTGTGAGTACGCCGACGAGCAGATCGTCATCAGCGGACCGGACGAGCAGACCGTCGCCGGGCGGCAGCGCCTCCTCGGTCTCAAGGCCAGTCGTGAAGACACCGGTCGACCGGCGCCCGAGAAGCTCCGGCCCCCACGCCTCGACGCGGGCGTTCACGTCGCGAACCACGGCATAACCCGGCGTCGGCAGCGGCGCCCCGTCGTCATCTCGCTCGATGAGGCAGGCATACGTGAAGTACCAGATGCCCTGTGCGCCATAGGCCAGGCAGGCATAGGGCTGGAAGCGGATCAGGGAGTCGCTCTCGACGCCGGTCACGTTGAACATCGGCCAGGGGATCATGTTGAGGCGATTGCTGGCCTTCCGGAGGCGGTCGAGCAGATCACACAGCAGCGCGCACTGCTGATCGCGGGGCAGGTTGCGCTGGTACAGCGTGGGGTAGAGCTGCGGATCGGCAATCGGGTTGCCGTTGTCCGCCAGGTTCTTCGGCTGGAAGCTGTTCTGGCAGATCCAGGGGAACAGGTGCGGCGCATTCTCGCGCAGGAAGTCGGTGGTCTCCACCAACTCCGGCGGCAGAGCCCCGTAGTCATCGCCCAGCAGATACCCCGCGAGCGCCGGATGCCGGCCGTAGCGCTCATGCAGCCAACTGAGCTCCGGAAGCGTCGCGGGGTGGTGGGTCGGGTGCGGCCTGTACTCCGATGCTGTGCCGCCCCAGGGCTTGTCGTTCGGCGTGTAGGTATCGATCATCACCTTGAGTCCGTGCTTCTCGGCCAGCCGGAGCGATTCGTCGGGCAGCTCGTAGCGCGGGCTCATCACCAGGTTGAAGTGGGCGTCCTTCACGAGCCTGTAGTCGGCGTCGGTTGCCGGCGGCGGGCTCCAGGCGGCAATGACGAAGTCCGTGAAGGCGAAGTCCCAGTCGGCGCGGGGGTCCGACGCCTCGGCACCCGGTGCCGGCCCAGCTTGGGCGACGATGGTTGCCTCAGCCAGTAGGGCAAGAGCCGCGAGCATGCAGGTGGCCTCCCAGCCCGGATTCTTCACGACGAACGTCGCGGGCAATCCGCTCTTTTGAAAAAGAGCCGGTTTCCCGCGCCCTTCCGGCAGAAAACTCTGTCTCGGT
>CBFDAZ010000085.1:0-11873 GCA_965602825.1 uncultured bacterium | reverse complement strand
GGGTCGATCTCGATGCGTGGTTCGAGGGTCTCGAGGGCGGTCACGACCTTGTCCAGCGTCGTCTTCTTCATGTTGGGGCAGACGGCGATGTCGAAGCCGTAGAAGCGCTTGCCGGGGTTCTCCTTCTTCAGTGGGTAGAGCAGGCCGACCTCGGTGCCGACGATGATCTCCTCGGCGTCCGTCTCCCCGGCGAACTTCAGCATGCCGCTTGTGCTGAGCACCACGTCCGCCAGGTCCAGCACTTCGGGCTCACATTCCGGATGGCACATGAACACGGCCTTCGGGTGGTCGGCTCTCTGTCTGCTGACCGCCTCCGGCGTGATGTAGACGTGCGTCGGACAGAAGCCCCGGTGCGGGATGATTCTCGCCTCCGCCTCTCGGGCGACCCAGGCGGCCAGGTTCCTGTCGGGGATGAAGATGATCTCCTCGGCTTCCTCGGCTACCGCCTCGACCACCTTCATTGCGTTGGCCGAGGTGCAGCAGACATGCGTCTCGGCCTTCACCTCGGCGGTTGTGTTCACGTAGGCGACGACGGGCGCCCCCGCGTGCTTCTCCTTGAGCCGCAGCGTCTGCTCGGGTGTGATCATGTCGGCCATCGGGCAGCCAGCGTCGGGAGCGGGCAGCAACACCGTCTTCTCGGGGCAGAGAAGCTTGGCCGTCTGGGCCATGAAGTGCACGCCGCAGAACACGATGACTTCCGCATCGGTCTGTGCGGCCTGGCGGCTGAGGCCCAGGCTGTCGCCCTGGAAGTCGGCGATGTCCTGAACCTCGGCGGGCTGGTAGTTGTGCACCAGGATGACAGCACTCTTCTCTTGCTTGAGCGCCTCGATTCGCGTCACCTGTTCGTCGGACACAGTCAATCTCTCCATGTGAGCTTCCCGTCAGCGCGGCCTGGCGGTCTGGTCGATGGGAGGTCTCTTCGCCTGTCCGTAGCATGAATCCTCGCCGGGCGCAACACCGTGGCCCGGCTGCAGGTCGCGCACTGAATACCAGCGAACAGCTACGCGGAACCGTGAGACACGCTGGCGCGTGAAAGGCGAGACCCGATGACAAACCCACTGGCCCTCAACACGGTCACGATCAAGCAGGTTGAGGACGTGCGCGAGCAGATCCGCATCACGACCGAGGCGGGCTACGATGGCATCGGTCTCTGGCTCGATGCCATCGATCGGCACTGCGAGGCGGGCGGGACATTGGAGGACGTGGCCGGCCTGCTAAAGGAAACGGGCCTCGCCGTCCCTGAAGTCTGTTTCGTCGGCGGCTGGATGGGCGTGGACGAGACGGAAAGGGTAGCAGCACTCGATGCCGCGGAGAAAGCGTTCGAGACGGCCGCCGCCGTTGGCGCGGAGACGGTCATCGCCTGCGCTGCCGGCCACGAGGTGGAGCTTGGTGTTGCCGCAGCCCACTACCGCGACCTGTGCGACAGGGCGGCCACGTACGAGGTCATACCGGCCCTTGAGTTCCTCGGCATGGCCGCCACGGTCAAGGACGTCAAGACGGCTGCTCAGATCGTGCGCGACGCCGGGCACGAGTCGGGCGGCATCCTGCTGGACACGTTCCACTTCCACCGCGGCGGCAGCGAACCGGCCGACATTCTGGAGCTCGGCGGCGCGCCCGTTGCCATGTGCCACGTGAATGACGCCGGCGGCAAGCCGCGGTTCGAGTTGACGGATCTCGACCGCGTCTTCTGCGGCGCCGGCGAGATGCCGCTGGTCCAGATGTTCCGGAACCTGCAACAGATCGGGTACCACGGCTCTTACAGCGTCGAGATCTTCAACGAGGACTACTGGGGCCGGGACCCGCTCGAGATCGCGCGTCAGGGCCGGGACACACTTCACCAGCTACTCCAGCAGGTGTAACGAGAGCGCACGGCGCCTCGATGCGCGTCTCTTCGCCCGAGAGAGGTGTGCAAGCCCAATGGTCGTCATCACTCCCTACCAGGCCGGGGACGACACTCGGATGGCGGAGATTGCCCCCAACGCCTTCGGGGTGTGGGCTCGGTATGGGATCGACCGCACGTTGCCCCGGGACAAGGTCGAGAAGCTCTACCGCGACGAGGCCCTGACCTACGCCAGGCGTGCCGAGGACAAGGAAGCGGACCTCGCTGTGCTCCTGGCTCGCGACAAGTCAGAGGTGATCGGCTACATCGTTGTGGGACTGGACGCCGGACTGGGCGAGCTCTTCGGGTTCCGGTGGGGGCGGATCATCTCGCTGGCGGTCGATCCGCCGCGCCAGGGCGAGGGCATCGGCCCGCAGTTGGTGCAGGCGGGTCTCGACTGGCTGCGCCGCGCCGGGTGCCGGCACGTCGAGGTGTGGACCGACCAGAACAACATCGCCGCCATACGAACCTACGAGTCGGCGGGCTTTCGGGTCATCTACTCGGGAGTCGCTCTCTCGCAGTTCATCTAGCGCCGGAGGTGAGTCGCGCGGCGCCCAATCCCGCTTTGGGACCCCGCCGCTCAGGCGGCCAGCAACGACGCCGCGGCCCGGCTGGATGTCTGAATCGGCGCGGTTTGACCACTGGAGTGAACTGTGCTATAAATCGGTCAGACGCCGCCGTAGGCGGCGCGAGCCCAATCCAAGGCGGCGCGGATGCCTTCGCTTGAGGTCCTCTGGAACACGGTCAGTGCAGGCGACCTGACCGACAAGCTCATTGACGTTGTTGACATCCTCCTGGTCAGCTACATCGTCTACCAGGCACTACTCTTCGTTCGGGGTACGCGTGCCGTCTCGCTGATCAAGGGCTTGGTCCTCATCCTCGCCTTGCTGTGGATTACCAGCCCCCTCCCCACCTTCAACTGGCTGCTGTCTCAGCTCATCCTGCCCGGCGTCATCGCGATCGTCATCATCTTCCAGCCCGAACTCCGGATGACACTGGAACGTCTGGGTCGGGGCGGCCCGCTACGGCGAGCTTTCGGGGGGGCATTCGGTAGCGAAGAGAGCAGCCGGATGATACGTGAGGTCACAGCGGCCGCCGAGACAATGGCGGGAGAGAGAGTCGGCGCCCTGATCGCGATAGAGCGCGATACCGGTCTGGAAGACATCGCTCGCAGCGGGATGCGACTTGGCGCAACGGTATCGGCGGAACTCCTGCAGACCCTCTTCGTGCCGACGGCGCCGCTCCACGATGGTGCGGCCGTAGTGCGGGGGGAGGAGCTTGTTGCTGCAGGATGTGTCCTGCCACAATCCGATGCGCCGCACCTACAGGTTTCCACCGGCCTGCGACACCGGGCGGCGGTAGGTCTAACGGAGCGGACCGATGCCGTCTGTGTGGTCGTGTCCGAGGAGACCGGCACCGTGTCGCTGGCGGTGGATGGTGTCCTGATTCGCGATCTGGATCGCGTCCGCCTGACTGAGCGACTGCAGAACCTGGTTCTGGGTGGTACGGAGGCACAAGACCGCGGCCTATTCTTCGGACTCGGGCGCAGCCGCCCAAGTGAGCGTCCATGAAGCCTTTGACGCGTGCACTGACCTACAACTGGCCGCTGAAGCTCACTTCGCTTGGGCTGGCAGTGCTGCTCTGGCTCCTTGTGCTCGTGAAGACCAACCCCTGGACGGTCCGCCAGTTCGATGCGCCTGTCGAGGAATGGCACGTACCGAAGGGCCTGCAGGCCCTGTCGATCACCCCGGCGACGGTCCGGGTCAGGCTGGCTGGCCGGCGGAGTCGAGTGAGCCAGGTAGACCCAGAGCTCCTGCGCGTGAGGGCTTGGTTGGCCGGCCGCTCAGCAGGGGAGCACGGCGATGTGCCGATCTCCGTGTCCACGCCGACCCTCCCGCGTGGCGTGGCGGTTCTGGACACGGCGATCAACTCGGTCCGGGTCTCCCTCGACCGGACGGTTCGCCAGAAGCGTGCCGTGAGGATCCGCACGCGAGGCTGGCCGGCCCCGGGCTTCGAGCCCGTGAGCACTCAAGCACGGCCTAACGAGGTCACCGTCGTCGGCCCGCAAAGCATCGTGAGCGGTGTGACGAGCGTGTGGGCCGAGGTCGATATCTCCGGCATCCAGGAGATGGAGCCCTCGTCATGCCTGCTGGAGGCAAGGGACGCTCGCAATATGCCTTTGGACGGCGTGATGATCGATCCGCCACGAGCCGACATCGAGATCACCTTCGAGCGCGTCAATACGCGCAGCGTGCCCGTGGACCCGAACATCAGCTCGTTGCCGGAGGGACAAGAGATTCAGTTGGTGGTCGTGTCGCCCCCAGTGGTGACGCTCACCGGCAGCCCGAGCGCCCTCGCCGCGGTCGAGTACGTCAGGACCGAGCCGATCAGGCTTCGCAGCAGCACAACGGGGGTCCGCGCCAGCCTGCAGATCCCGGAGGGTCTGAAGGCCGTGAGGGACGATTCGGTGCGAGTCAGTGTTCAACTGAGGGGGCGATCAAGGCCCGCGGCCGGTGGGAACGCTTCGCGCCCGGCCCCCGAGCGCCCGACCGAAGGCGATCCCGAGGGCCGGACGCCTGATGACGAGGAAGGGCCTGCGCCGGCCGAGCCGGACGAGCCGCCCACGGCTGAGCCCCAGCCTCCGGGCCCGGACGACGACAACGAACCCGGTGGCACCCCGGGCGAGCCGGGTGAGCCCGGCGAAGACGAGGAACCGACCCCTGAGCCCGAGCAACCGGACGAAGACCCAACCGGCCCGTCGGAATAGACGCCACGGCGTCGGTGGAGATACCACCTCACTGCGCACGTAGGCACGGGAGAAGCATCGCGCACCCAGCACGGAGGGAAGCCCTACCATGTGTGGCATTGTGGGATACATCGGGACGAGAGAAGCAGCACAGATATGCTATGACGGCCTGCGACGACTCGAGTACCGTGGCTACGACTCGGCCGGCATCGCCGCCTTACACGATGGCCAGATGAACGTGGTGAAGCGGGTCGGCAAGCTGATGGTCCTGGGTGAGACGCTTGCTGAGCACCCTCTGCCCGGCACGGCAGCCATCGGCCATACTCGCTGGGCCACGCACGGGAAACCGTCGGTCGAGAACTCCCATCCGCACCTTTCATGCGACGGCAAGGTGGCGGTCGTCCACAACGGGATCATCGAGAACTACGCCGAGCTGCGCGAGGAGTTGACCGCCGGAGGCCACACCTTCAAGTCCGAGACCGATACGGAGGTGATCGCCCATCTCATCGAGGAGTACTACGACGGTGACCTGTTCAAGACAACGCTCCGGGCCATCGAGCGAATGCGCGGGGCGTACGCGATTGCCGTGATCTACCAGGATGAGCCTGACAAGATCGTCGCCGCCCGCATGCGCTCGCCGCTTGTCATCGGCATCGGCGAGGGTGAGAACTACGTTGCATCCGACATGGCAGCCATCCGTCCGCAGACCGACAAGGTCTACGTGATCGATGACAACGAGGCGGCCATTGTCACTCGGGACGACATCCAGCTCTTCACCGTCGATGGTCAGTCGATCGAGAAGGAGCCCTACGTCATCCCGTGGCCGGCTGAGGCCGCCGAGAAGGGCGGCCACAAGCACTTCATGCACAAGGAGATCCACGAGCAGGGCGAGGCCATGCGCGCCTGCCTGGCGGGCCGAGTGCCCCAGGAGGCTGACCGGGTCGTCCTCGAGAGTCTGAATATGTCCCCTGAGGAGATCCGCTCGCTCAAGAAGGTCGTTCTCACGGCGTGCGGTACGGCCTACCACGCCGGATTGGTCGGTCGCTTTATCCTCGAGAAGCTGGCACGCGTACCGTCCGAGTGCGACCTGGCGGCGGAACTGCAGGCCCGGGATCCGGTCATCCTCGACAACACCCTGGGCATCGTCATCAGCCAGTCCGGCGAGACGATGGACACGCTCCTGGCGATGCGCGAGCTGCGGAAGAAGGGAGCCAAGGTCGTCGCAGTCGTCAATCGCGTGGACAGCGTGATCGCTCGGGAGGCGGACGGCGTCGTCTACATCCAGGCCGGTCCCGAGATCGGTGTGGCCAGCACCAAGGCGTACACGGGCCAGATCCTGACGCTCGAGATGATCGCCATCCATTTCGCCGAGGCACGACAGACGCTGCCGGAGGACGAGTTGAAGGTACTCCGCCAGGCCCTCCTCGCCTGCCCCGAGCAAGCCGAGCAGCTGCTGTCACGTGAGGACGAGATTCTCGCGATCGCCAAGAAGTACTGGAAGCTCCATAACGCGCTCTACCTGGGCCGAGGCGTGAACTTGCCCTCCGCCATGGAGGGAGCGCTGAAGCTCAAGGAGATCTCATACGTCCACGCCGAAGCCTACTCGGCCGGCGAGATGAAGCACGGCCCAATCGCTCTCGTTGAGCCGGACCTCTACACCGTCGCCGTTGCCACCGAAGGCGAAGTGTACGAGCAGATGGTCGGCAACATGCAGGAGATCCGGGCCCGCAGCGGGCCCGTCATCGGCGTGGTAAACGACGGCGACACCAATATCGAACTGCACCTGGACGATGCCATTCGCGTCCCGGTCTGTCCTGAGATCGTGTCGCCGGTCACGATCGCGATCCCGCTGCAACTCCTGGCCTACCACATTGCCGACATACGCGGCGAGGACATCGATCAGCCCCGCAACCTGGCCAAGACGGTCACCGTCGAGTAGCCCTCGCACGAGCGATCAGACGATCTGAATCAAGAACGGCAGCCCGACCTTCGCCGGGCTGCCGTTGGTCTGTCTGGGTACTTGCTCCCGTTCGGCTAGCCGCCCACCTTCTTGAGCAGCACCTCGCTCATGCCCTCAGCAGGCAGCAGCTCCACCTGAGCACCATTGAGGGTGGCCAGGACGCCCACCGGCAGGGAGAATCGGATTCCGTCGTGGCCGCCGATGAGCTGGCCTTTGATCTTATACATGTCCTTGGGCGCCCCTCTGAACATCGGTAGCTTCGTGCGCCAGGGACTGATGTCGGGCATGCGGTGAACGGTTCGGTGCGAGAATGCGTAGGTCGGAAACACCATTTGCTCCGTGATGCTCGCGCCGTCGAGCCCCGGCGACAGGGTCTGCTCACTAATCACTTTGTCGCTGGTGTCGAGCAACCCGACGCGCACCTGGGTGTCGCTCCAGAGCTGGTTCCATAGCCCAATGGCTTCTGCGTCGAGGTACAGCTTGACCGGCTTGAAGTAGCCACCCTTGCGGGTGATGAAGTCGAAGCGCGCCCTGCCGCCCGCGGGCCCGATGAGACCACCGGGCGAGCTGCTATCGCGAATGGGCCAGCCTGGCCTGGTCAGGGGTGTCAGACGCCCCGCCATGCGGGTCGGGAAGTCGCGACACGCCGTGACGACCACATTGACGCGCACGTCGACGCTGTCCGAGCCGCTCATTCTGACGGGGCCCATGAACGGATGCCCGATCTGCGCCGAGAAGCAGTGCTCGCAGGCGTACTGGTAGAGCTCTCGCATCGCCTCGTGCTCGCGCTCGATGTGCTCCAGCTCGGCACGCGCCTTATCCGCCAGGCCTCCACCGGGACTCCCCCGCTCAACCTCCACGGTCACGCCTTCCTGGTAGATACGGTAGTTCTGGTGCCACTGGTTCGCGCTCAGTTCTGCCGGCTCGCCATTCTCATCCAGCGTGTATGCCTCGGGGATGGGCACCCTCGGGAGACCCTCGCGCGCCAGGAACTCGTCGTAGGTCATGCGCAGGTGTTCGGGAGGGGGGCTCTCCTCATATTGCATCGACTGCCCGCCCGCGGCCCCCATGCCGCCCATGGGGCCCATGCCCATGCCCATCTCGGCCATGTCCATGCCGCCCATGTCCATGCCGCCCATCTCAGGCATCATCATGCCCGGTTCCTGGGCCAGGTTGCCCGTGATGAGCACAGCCACCAGAGCCGCGCCAGCGACCACGCACGCGCCTGCCACGTAAAATGCGCGCCGACCAGTCAAGCATATCACCTCTCAGGCCCGACGAGACGAAAGCGCCCCGACGGAGGCGAGTATAACCGTGTTGCTCTTTTCAAGTCAAGCGGCTTGTTGCATGCCTACGCCCATCGCATGCCATTCGTCACGAGCGCGCCGACACCCTCGTGGCGTACGCCGCCGTTAACCCCGGCGAGTAGAGATGATCGCCCTCGGCGAAGGCCTCGCTGCGCTGGCCCGCGAAGTGCACGCCCACACCCTGTGTCGCGGAGGTCTCCGGCCATGCCACTGACACTCGCCTTCCTCGCCGCCGTTTCCGTCGGGCCCCCGACTGCAGCACAGGAGGTCTACCTCACGCGCGCCGCCCAGCCGCAGGCAGTCATCGTTGATGGGGGGACCCCCGATGGTTGCCGTTCAGCGAGTGAGGAGCTGCAGGCTTACGTGGAGCTGATGAGCGGGGCCAGACTGGAGATCGTGGCGGAGGCCGCCAGTGACCGGCCCAATGTGTTCGTCGGGGGGCCGGGCGCCTTCGAGCGCCTTGGCCAAAGCCCCGACCAGCTCCGGCTGGGGCGTGAGGGCTTCGTCGTCCGCACCGCCGGCAGCGATCTTGTGCTGGTCGGCGGGCGACACATCGCGACACTTTACGCGGTATACGACTTCCTCGAAGACGACCTCGGCTGCCACTGGTTCTGGCCCGGAGACGTCGGCGAGGTCGTGCCGAACAGCCCAACCATTCGACTCGGCAAGCTGGACCGCGTGGAGCAGCCCGACTTCTCCATCCGTTGGGTCGGACGCCAGGACTGGGCGCTGAAGAACCGGATGAACGTTCAGACGGGCGAACCGGATGGCTTCAACATCCACTGGTTCGTGCACACGTGGCTGATGCTCGTGCCCCCCGCCGATTACGCGGACGAACACCCCGAATACTACAGCGAGATCGGCGGCAAGAGACTTGACCCCAGGGGGCCTCACCGCGTGAATCTCTGCACCACCAACCCGGAAGTCGCTCAGGCCGCGGCCCGGACCATCGACCGGGTCATGGCTGAGAACCCCGGGATCGACATGATCAGCGTCGATCCTGAGGATACGCAGCAGTTCTGCCAGTGCGCGACCTGCCGGGCGAAGTACGAGGCACCTGGGTTGCCGTACGAACTGCAGAACTCACAACGGGTCTTCGACTTCACCAATCAGGTGGCGGCCCTCGTCGCCGAGAAGCACCCCGATCTCACCATCAAGACCATCGCCTACCACACGTACGTCCGGCCACCCACAGCCCCCGAGTGGCAGCCGCGAGAGAATGTCGCAGTGCAGTTCTGTCGCTTCATGTGCCACAATCACGCGCTGGCAGACGAGACGTGCTCGCACAACCAGGGCTTTGACTCCTGGTACCGCGAGTGGCGGGAGCGGACCAGCCGGATCCTGTTCTACGAGTACTACTGGAAGGTCTCGTGGGTCGGGCTACCGTGGCCCATCACCCGCATGTTACGGGCCGATCTGCCTCGTTTCCGCGAGGATGGCCTTCTGGGCATCGCCACCCAGTTCAATACCAACTACGCGACGAATGGCCTCGGCTACTGGCTCGCCGCCCGGCTGCTCTGGGATGCTGAGGCAGACGTAGACGCCTTGCTGACCACCTACTACGATGGGTTCTTCGGGAAGGCTGCTCCTCACGTACGCGCCTACTATGAGACCCTCGACAAGGCGGCTCAGGACTCTGACGTGCATCTGGCCGGCCAGCGGCCTTACGCTGACATCCTGACGCTCTTCACGCCCGACCTCATCGGCGAGCTGAATGGCCACCTCCGCCGAGCGCAGGCTGCCGCCGAGAGCGATCAAGTCCGCGAACGCGTCCGAATGCTGCAGGCAGCCGTGGAATACAGCCGCTTGGTGCAGGAGTACCTGGCGGCGCTGCAGCGGGTGGCGAAGGGCGCCGGGGCGCAGCTCTGGCCGGGGATGGCGGCTCAGGGCGCCGACAAGGTGACTGATGTGGGTGCCCCCCTGGCTCAGGGAATACGCGACTTCCTGCTTCTTCCCGAGAACGCCGAGGCGCTCGACCAACCGAACGGCTACACCGAGCTTCTGCTGAAGCCCGAGCATGTCGCCCGCAATCTGCGCGGCGCGCGGGAGGGCGAGATAGCCCTCACGAAGCGCCAGTGGCTCAAAGCGCATGGCGCGGAGCCCGCAAAGCCCGAAGTGCAGGGGCGCTTCTCGATCTGGGTCTACGGGAACGACCTGGACTTCCAGGCGGGGGCACCTGAGCACACGCTGTCACTTCGGGGGCCGGATGGCGAGTGGGAAGTTGTGGGGGGCGTGGGCACGGCCGAAGCGAACGGCGACCGCCGCAACCTGTGCTTCGTGGTCTCTGGCATTGACTCGACACGGTACCTGCGCGGCGAAGAGCTGGAGATCAAGTTCGAGAACCCGCCGGGCGGGCCGTACGCGTCCCAGGTGTTCGGCTTCTGGCTGATGCCTGCTGATCCCGGTCTGACAGTGGAACAGGCCACGAGGCGCATTGAGGAGGACATTGAGGCTGTGCGCGCCGTCGCGCTAGGGTTCACGGAGTACAGCTACTCCGGCTTCATGAGCCAGGAGGACGAGCCAGACGTTGTGCTGCTCGGGGTGCGAGGCCTGGCCGCAGGGCTTGACCCATAGTATCATATATGGTATCATGCTGCCGTGCTGCGATGCCGCAGGGAGGGCAAGCTGCGGGGATGGGCTGTGACCATGTTGGGAGGAACGCTCGGCGGTGTCGCGACTCGATGCCTGGGTGCGAAGCCCTCACAACGTGCGTTTCCAGGACTTCTGTGCGGAGGCCGAACGATTCGGGTTCGTCCTGAAACGAACCCGAGGCTCACACCGCACCTACGCCAAGGAAGAGGTCCCGGAAATCCTGACTCTCAACCCAGGAAGATCCGGCAAGGCGGTGCCAGCCCAAATCAGAAAGCTGCGCAACCTGGTGCGGCAGTACCACTTGAGCTATACACGGGATGGGCAATGAAACCACGCAAGTACCGCGTTGAGATATACTGGTCCCAGGAGGACAAGCTGTACTTGGCCGAGGTGCCCGAGCTGCCGGGGTGCCTGACGCACGGCGAGACGGTTGCCGAGGCGGCCGCGAACGCAGAGGAAGCGACCGAGGCCTGGATCGAGACGGCCGAGGACATGGGACGAGACGTGCCAGCCCCGGTAGTTGAGAAGCACTATAGCGGGCGCTTCGTGGCACGCCTTCCTCGGGACCTGCATCGCCGTCTAGCGGAGGAGGCCCGCCGACAGGACGTGTCACTGAACCAGTACGTGGTGTCCAGGCTGTCTGGGTCCGCGTCTCGCGGCGTCGAACTGCCTGTGCCAGCGAGTGTCCTCCCGGATGACCCTCTACTCGTGACCCTCCGCGGGTACTTGGAGAAGGAAGCCCGCGGCAAGCAGAATGCGAAGACAACTGACCAGATCGCCCGCGCCGTCGGCCTAAGGCTAACCACAGAGAACACGAAGGTGCGCGACGCTATCCGCCGGTTGGTGTTCGAGGAACACATCCCAATTGTCGGGTCGTCGCGCGGCTACTTCGTCGCGCAGAGCGCTGACGAGGTCAAGTCTGCAGCGCGTAGCCTCCAGCGACGCAAGAGGAAGATCGCACAGCGAGAGGAGATACTTGAACTCCTGAGGAGCTTCCTGGAACTGGAGGAGGAGGAGCGAACGCAGGAGTCTGTGGTCGAGGCTGCCAGGGAACTAATGCAGTCCTAGGTAGCTCCTCTCCCCCAGTCGCGTCCATTCGTTCCTCTTCTCAACTTCCTCGGCGGCCCTGCCTCTGCGAGGCGCAACAGCGCGTCGAAGTCATCCGGTTGGCGAGGATCGTCCGTCGCCGCCTTGTTCCGACGGATCACCCCGCACTTCTCACACTCGTGGACGACAACCCACCCCTTCTTCGCCGAACGCTCCACCGCAATCGCCCTCATCAGGCCATCGCAACCCGAGGCCCGGTCGCCGGGCACGGGGCCGTCCACATGCGTCGAGCACAGACACCCCGGGCAGTGATTGCGGTTCCCGCCTCCCAGGAGCGGCTTC
>CBFDAZ010000084.1:0-11885 GCA_965602825.1 uncultured bacterium | reverse complement strand
GTAGTTACCTCGACCCGTCCGACCAATGACTGCGACGCGGTACTCCTTGGCCATCTGTGCACACCTCGCGGTCAAACTCGGCAGTCTGACCAGCAGCTTCGACCCGTCCCCCTGGTGCTTCACCCATTGACAGGTGAAGCCCTGCTCAGCCAGTATAGGCGCCGGTCAGTCCCGCCAGACTACCCCTCCGCAAGGAGGCAGGATCCCGCGTGACACCCCCGGTAGCACAGATCAAAAGGGCCATCGTCGAAGCTGGCCCCGCTGAGGCCGTGGTCGATCCGGTTGTGATGGACCGCATCCTGACGGCTGCCCGCTTCGAAGAGCCCGACCGTGTGCCGATCTGGGACTTCATCGACTCCTGGCCGACCTATCAGCACTTCGCGCCGGGCGAGACCGATCCGGTCCGGGCCACAGCCAGGGTGTTCAATGGCTTGGGGATCGACATGTGCCGGTCTGTCTACATGCCGCTTGAACCCGGCGTCAAGAGCGAACACACGCACCTGGAGTTCGCGGGCGACACGCGCTGGCTCGTCGGCAAGCCGATCAATACGCTCGACGATCTGCACAACTTCCAGGTCCCCGAGTTGACCGAAGAGCAGGCCTGGCAGTGGGTGCGGAACCATGTGCACGCCCGAGACGTCTTCGCCCCCGAGACACTCTACGTCCCCTGCGACGGCGTCGGCTTCCATGCCGCCTATGGGCTCATGGGTCTCCAGCTCTTCAGCTATGCCCTGTACGACTGCCCCGCCGAGATCGAGCGGCTGATCGAGGGCTTCAACCAACACGCGCTCATGCGGGCGCAGGTCTTCGCCGAGGTCCGGCCCGGTCCCCTGTACCTGTATGGCGATGACATCGCCTACAAGGCCCACGCGATGTTCTCGCCTGAGGTCATGAAGCGGCTCTTCTACCCTCAACTCAAGCGTCTGTGCGATGTCCTCAATGCAGCCGACATCGAGGTCGTGTTCCACACCGACGGCTACATCATGGAAATCGTCGATGACCTGCTCGACTGCGGGATCGCGGGGCTGAACCCCATAGAGCCCCTGGCCCATAACGACATCGGCGAACTGAAGCGCCGCTACGGCCACCGCTTGATCCTGGTCGGCAATGTGGACTGCTCCCAGGTGCTGCCCTTGGGCTCTGTCGAGGACGTGCGGCTTGCCGTCAGACAATGCCTGGCTGCAGCCGGACATGGCGGCGGGCTGTTCATCGGCTCCTCGTCCGAGATCGTCCCGGCGACCCCGATCGAGAACATCTTCGCCTTCTACGAGGCCTGTTACGAGTTCGGCAGGTACCCCCTGGCTTGGTCCGCAGACTGAGGCCGCCTGCGCCCAGAATTCGCCATTCCCGAAACGCCGCCATCCCGTCTCCACCCGCACTGCCCCTGCGGCAGGCAGGTCTCGCGGCTCACCTGAGGAAGGCCCAGAGACGGGGGCAGCGGGCGAACACGCTCCGGCCACCTCGATGCCCGCCGCACGCTCCTGAGGGCACGAAGCAAGGTCGGTCTGTGCATTGCTGAGGAGGTGTGAGGTGATGGTCCGGAACCCCGCACGTGGCTCAATGGTGAGCGCCGCCTGGGCCCTGGCGGTCCTCGGGGCGTGGACTGGGCCGGGCCTGACGGCGGATCCTGCTGACCCGGCGGCCCGGTTGCAGGAGCTCGAAGCCGTACTCGCCGAGACGCCCGCGCTTCAGCCCCAGCCCCTCGGACGATCGCGTCCCGCCAGCCTCGCCAGCGTCGACTGCCAGGGGCTGTCCCACACCCAGAAAGTCACCATGATGTTTCTCCAGGGCCTCGCCAACCGGCAGGGCCCCCGGCTGCTCCTGGAGGGTCTGGATGCCCAGACTGCCGTCGCCGATCGGCAGTGGCTCCGGCATCTGGAGGCGGAGTACGGCATCGCCTGCCGGGCTGTCCACCGGCACGAGGCCCTCACCGAGTTCGGCGGGGAGCTGGATGGGGTCGTCGTGTGGGATCCGGCCGTTCCCGCCACGGAGAACGTTGCCGGGATGCTCGGATCGCTATTGTCTCGACTGCCCTGCGCGCCCGTCGATCTCGACGAAGTCACGGAGGCAACCGGGCTGCCCCTCACCTGCGATCTGCGCGGAATGTGGGGCGATCCGGTCACCGCGCAGGCCTGGGCCCTGGATCAGGTCGCCGCCAAGTTGAGCACAGAGGAGATCGGCTGCATAATCAACCGCGCTGTAGACGTGCGTCTCTGCCGGGACTGGCTGATCATGCGCGGCGCGCCGATGATTGACCTCTCGAGTGCGATCCCCGAGGAGCGTGCTCTCAAAGACCAATACTTCGCGCGCATGCCTTGGGGCGGCATTGTGTGGGGCTGGATGACGTTGGATGCCGATCAGCATGTTGAGCATGCGTCGCGGCACGGCTTACGCTGCATCTGTGCCACGACGTCCCCGAACATCTCTTTCCTCGCCCGGATCCAGCCGACGCAGACCTCCTGGACTCAACCGAAGGGCGAATCCTGGGGCGTGACCGAGGACAAGGTCTACATCGCCTTCGTGCTCAGCGCAGGAGATACGGCGTCCGTCATGTTGACCCGGCAGCACTACCGATGGGACGAGGCAGCCCGCGGCACAGTCCCCTTCGCGTGGGAGATGCAACCTTTGTTCGCGGACCTGGCGCCGGTTGTGCTCGAGTTCTATTACAGCTCGGCCTCGCCCCTCGACCGCTTCATCTGCGGACCGTCGGGCGCCGGGTATGCCCAGTTGACGCTGCTCCCCGACGTTGGGGTCTTCGTGGCGCAGACCGCGGAGGCCTGTGGCACCTGCGACCTGGGTGTCGTAGGCCTGCACACGGCCTTCCACCAGGACCTGGCGGAAGTGTGGGCCCGGCACTTCCCCACGGCGAAGGGGTTTGCGTACGGGTGGGACGGACAGCCGGAGCAGCCTCCGAGGATCGTCCACGGCCAGCCTCACCTCTACTACGGACTCATGCCTCCGGCGCCGGAGGAGACGAAGGACGACGCCTACTACGGGCAAGTCGCCTCCCAGGTCCGCGAGTATGCCGAGCAGCGCGGAATGCCCTGCGTGCTCCTGGTGCACATGTATCAGGCCACTTCGGGGCCCGACGACGTCCCACGGATCATGGATGCCTTGGGCGACTTCCCGGCCGAGGTTGTGCCGATCGACAGCGCCATGGAGATCGCGGCGCGTATCCTGGCCGAAGCTGAACCCGGCACCGAGCCATAGGCCGCAACCGGCTCGTGGGTCGGGCTTCCCGACCCGAGGCCGTTGGCATGCAGGAGAGCAAGGGACAAGGCATTCGGGCCAGAGTCATGGGCAGCCTGCGCCGCCTGTGGCACTGTGTCGCCACTTCGATCCCCGCCCGCTTCGTTGCGCGTGTCTATCGGTTCGGCATGAACGTGGATATGCGCTTCCGCTACAGCGGCTCGGCCATGATGGGCGGCGCGATCGCCCTGTACGCCATCGTATGCCTGACCCCGCTGGGTATCCTGGCTGTGATGGCGCTGCAGTATGTCGTGGGGGGCCAAGACGGCGCTGCCTACGACGAACTGAAGGCGCTCCTGGATCAGGTGGCTCCGGAACAGGCCACCCAGATCATGGACGACATCAGCAGGATCCTGGCATCCCCCAACTTGGCGGTGACCGGCGGCCTCAGCGTCGTCGGACTCCTGTGGGGAGCTACCCGGCTCTTCGATGCCCTGGTCCGCGCGCTCAACACCGTCTGGCCGGACGCCCGGTACCGAGGCTTCTTCCTCCGGAACCTGATCGGCTTCCTGACGCTCGTCGCCGCCGGAATCGGCCTGACCGGCTACATGGTGGTGGTCTCGGTCCTGGCCAGCGTGCGTCCGTGGCTCAAGTCGGTCGGGGTGCCCCTTGGCGAGACGGTCCTGCGTCACGCCCTCCCCGTCCCGCTGCTCGCCGTCGTCTTCGCGTTCCTCTGCTTCTTCCTGATCTACAAGCTCATCCCGGCGCGGCAGGTCGCGAACCGGGCCGCAGTCGCGGGCGCGGCTGTGGCGACCGTTGGCTGGCAGTTTGGGCAGGTTCTGTTCGCATGGATCATGAGCTTCTCCATCCGCTCAAGCTCCGTGTACGGATCACTGACCGGCGTGGTCGTGTTTGCGTTGTGGATGCACCTGCTGGCGTCGCTGACGCTCATCGGGGCACACGTCGCGGCGGAGATCGAGGGGGCACCCATGCCCAAGCGGTTCGACGGCATCGGCCCGCAAGATGGAGACGAGCCGGACGACGAAGCCGCGGAGCAATAAACGGGCTGCCACGCATTGCTCCGCTGCAATGGTGTGCCGCTCTGAAGATTGGCCCAGTCGTCCGTGGCGGCGGAGCTCCTGCTCCGCCACCCGACGCCGTTCCGCTCAATAGGTCGGGTCTCCAGGCCCGACGCCATTGCTCCCCCTCCAACGCCGTCACCCGCCCTCCACCCTCACCAACACCAGCGATCGAGGCTCCAGATCGACTCGCGCCTCCCCATCTGCCGGACTGACCGCCTCCGGAGTTGACTCTCCCCGGTAGATATCGGCCTTGCCGGGCAGCGGCAGACGGACCTCCACTGCCTCGTCTGTGGGATTGAGCAGCGCCATCAGCCTGTCGCGATCGATCAGGACGCTGCATCCCCAGACGCCATCGAACTCCAGGCGCTCGAAGTCGCGTACCTCGCCCGCCCCCTCCGGCGCGACAACGACCGCATACCTCATCGGCTCCTCCGGCCGCGCGGCGTACGACTCTCCCGGCGTCCGCAAGATGATGGCCGAGTGCGCTGTGGACTTCTGCGCATAGCCGGGCCGCGCGGGCATGGCCTCAACGGTGGCGAAGCTGTGTTCGAGCAGTCGGCAGGCAATCGCGCCGCACCGGAAGGTTCCGGTCTCCTCGTCGCGCGTCAGCGGCAGACCCGGTCCGAACCGCAGCTCGCCCCCGATGTACGGCACCGCCTGCTCCTCGGTCGCCTCCAACTCGACCAGCCCAATCAGCCCGTGGCGCGTCAGCAGCCACACCTGCGTCGCTTGCCAGGGAGTGGGGGGGACCTCTCGCCCGACCACGCTGTTGATGTACGGTTTGCGCGGAGAGTAGCGGGCGCCGACCGCCGCTACGTCGTCGGCGATGACGACGTCCGTGATGTCATCCGGCCCGGAGACGTAGAGATGCGTTCGGTCCCGGGCGCCCTCGCCTCCCAGAGCGACCTCGATGTTGGCCGCCAGGAACGCGCCGTTCAGCGGGTCCGGGCGCTCCGGCTCGCAGACCATCGCTCCGACAAAGGTGTCCCGCGCCCCGCCTCCCGGTGTCGCCGCGAAGTACCACGATCCGAACCGGCCCCGGGGGCCGTTGATGTTGCGGTCGAGCTTGACGTAGTTGTCCGGCAGAGGCTTCGGCTCGACGTCGTCGCGGTAGAACATCCCGGCGTAGATCGCCCGGTACTGGCCGCCCGGCCCCACGCGCTCGAGCAGACGGTCCGCCAGCCACTTGCTGTGCCCATCACCGGTGATCCCCGCGATGATCTCCGGGCCGCAGGCCGCCCCGTCCGACCAGTAGTGCTTCCACCAGCAGTCCGTGTAGTACTCCGGCCGGCCTTCGTTCGAGTACGTAAGCGGGTAGTACGGCACGGTCTTGACCAGCAGATCCCGCGCGCGTTCGTGTTCGGTGACTCTATAGTACCTCGCCAGCCAGAGCACGTTCAGGTCGTGGTAGCAGGGGATCTCCGTCTCCGGACCGATGTAGTTGAGGCCGCCATCGGGCAGCAGATGCGTTTCGAGCCCGTCCAACGTGTTCTGGGCGCTTTCCTGGTACTTCTGATCACCCCAGAATCGGTAGGCCAGCGCCATCTCGTACAGGTGGAACACGTCCTGGTTGGGGTACTCAAAGGCGCTGCCGCTCCACGCATGACCGGACCTCTGGCCCCAGTGCTCGTACTGGAACTCCACCAACTCCCTCAGCGGCGCCTCCCACCGCTGCCAGCTTTCCACGGCCTCGGGCAACTGCCGCAGCCAGTAGATCGCGTCCATCAGCGGCCCGAGGGCAAAGCGGTCGCTGTTGGGATCGCCGGACTCCCACTTGCGCGAGTAGAACCAACTCCCGTCCTTCTGCTGACTCAGGCAGAAGTCGATCAACGCCGAGGCGTGGGCGATGAGTGTCGCGTCACCCTTCCGGGGCGACTCCTCCCAGGCCGCCGCCCAGGCCATCGCCAGGGCATTGGAGGCGAAGCCCGCGAACTGCCACGCCGAGGTCAGCTCATCCGGTAGCGACGGCTCCGGCTTCACGTTCTCCAGGCTGTCCAGCACGCTCAGGTAGTACGGGTTGCCGCGCTCCTTGAGCCTCTTCATCTTCTCCCGCCGTTCTCTGGCCAGCAGGGCCTGCAGATCAGTCTCCGGCAGATCGTCGGGCGAATGAAGCGCGAAATCATCGAAGACCACCGTCAGCCCCTGGGGCACCTCAGGCTGTCCATAGCCCTGTCCCCGGAAGCCGAAGTGGAGGATCTGGTCCCAGCCTGCCGGCTCGTGGGCCGTGCGGCAGTCCGCGAGCTTGATCCGGTGCTCCTGCCAGCCCTGCCAGTCGAGGAGCCAGTCGATGATGTAATAGCCGCCCTCGCTGGCGAAGATGAGCGGGATCTTGAAGCCCGCCGGCTCCGGCAGATATGCCCAGAACCGCAGCTCGTCGAACCGCGTCCAGTCGGAGATCAGCCGCGGGGAATCGAGGTTCGGGGAAGCTGCAACCTCCCACTTCAGCGCGCGCTGCCCGCCGTGGACGGGCTCCGTGACGACCTGGGTGTTGCGCCACGGGCCGCTCGCCCCCTCAACGTCGTCGAGGACGAGAAGCGTTTCTCCGGAGGCCGAAGCCGATCCGATGACAGCGATGAGGCTAACGAGCAGTCGCATGTTGCTTCCCTCCGAACGCAAAACCGGCCCCCATTTGGGGACCGGCTCACCTTCGAGGTGAACGCGCTGCTGCCCTTCACACCGACCCGGGGCGCCTGAGGTCCATGTCGGCTAGCCCAGGTATCGTTTCACCTGCTTCACGATGTCCGCAGCCTCCGGGATGACGAACATCTCCATCGGCTCCGAGTACGGCATCGGCACAAACGGCGCGCCGATGCGAAGCGGCGGCTTCTTCAGGCTGTCCCAGGCACGCTCGGTGACCTGCGCCACGATCTCGGCTCCGAACCCACCGAACGCAACCGCCTCGTGAGCCACGACAAGGTGGCCCGTCTTGGCGACCGAGCTGCAGATCGTCTCGATGTCCAGCGGCTGCAGCGTGCGAGGGTCGACGACTTCGACGTCGATGCCATCCTGCGCCAACCGCTCCGCCGCCTCAATAGCGAAGGTGAGCGTCTTCGACCAAGAGACCAGCGTAACGTCCTTCCCCTCACGCTTGACGTCGGCGGCCCCCAGCGGGATGACCTCTTCCTCGGCCGGCACCTCGCCCTTGTAGCCGTAGTGGGCCTTGTGCTCGATGAAGAGCACCGGGTTGTCATCGCGGATGGCCGCCTTCAGCAGGCCCCGCGCATCCCGGGGCAGCCCCGGCATGGCGACCTTGAGGCCCGGAATGTGGGTGAACCATGCCTCCAGGCTCTGGGAATGCTGCGCCGCATAGCCCGCGCCTCCGCCGCCCGGTGACCGGACGACCAGCGGCAGCCTGAACTGCTCGCCGCTCATGTACCGCCACTTGGCGGCGTTGTTGACGATCGCGTCGGCGGCATGCGCCAGGAAGTCGACGTACATGATCTCCGCGATCGGCCGGTACCCCGCCAGCGCCGCACCAACCGCCATGCCCCCAATGGCCATCTCCGAGATCGGCGTGTCGCGAACGCGATCCTCCCCGAACTCGCGCTGCAGTCCGGTGGTGGCCCCATATACCCCGCCGTACTGGCCGACGTCCTCGCCGAACAGGATCACCTTCTCATCGCGCTTCATCTCCTCGCGGATCGCGGTGCGGACGGCCTGGGCGAAGGTGATGTTGCGCATCTTCTGGGCAGCCATTCACACCACCCCCTCGTCCGAGTACACGCCCGTCAAGGCCTCTTCGGGCTCCGGCCACGGCTCCTTCAGCGCGCGTTCGAAAGCGTCCTCAACCTCCTGCCGGACGCGGTCGCGATACGCAATCGTGGTGTCGATGTCCACGGTGTGGTCGTCAATCATCTCCACTTCGAGAATGTGGATCGGGTCGCGCTCGCGGAACTCGGAGGTGGTCTCGTCAACGGTGCGATAGGTCTGCTTGTCCGCGGTGTGGTGCCCCTCGAAGCGATACGTGTCGAGCACGAGGTACACGGGGAACGAGTCGGCGCGCGCCGCTTCGGCCGCCTGCTTGACTGCGTCGTAGACCTCCATCACGTGCATGCCGTTCACGTGCCGCCCCCCAATGCCGTACGCACACGCCCGGTTCTCGAGCTCCATGATCGCGCTCGACTTCTCGAGCGGCACCGATATGGCAAACAGGTTGTTCTCACAGAGCATCAGCACCGGCAGCTTCCACAGGGCCGCCATGTTGGCCGCCTCGTGGAAGGCGCCGCTGTTCAGCGCACCCTCCCCGAAGAAAGCAGCGGCGAGGCGGTCACTGCAATCGAGCTGGGCCGCCAGCGCGAGGCCCACGGCAATCGGCATGTTGGAGCCGACCACCGGATTCTCGCCGATGAAGCCGCAGCTGGCATCGGCCAGGTGCATCGAGCCGCCCTTGCCGTGGCAGCATCCCGTCTTCCGCCCCATGACCTCCGCGAACATCGCCCGAAGGTCGAGGCCTTTGGCAATCGCGTGCCCGTGGCCCCGGTGCGTGCTGATCACGTAGTCGTCATCCCGCAGCGCGTGCACCGCGCCCACGGCCGCTGCTTCCTGGCCGATCGAGAGGTGGGAACTGCCCCGGAACAGACGTTGCGGGAGGAGGACATCGCGGATCTTCTCCTCGAAGAAGCGAATCCGCAGCATGTCCTCGTAGAAGTGGAGTAGCTGCTCGGCATCCTTCGCCGTCATGCACATCCCCCCTCAGGGCTCATGCAGACCTGTGCCACGTGGCACCGCCCGATCATACCTATAACACCCCGCGAACGCAGATCATTCGCTGGGCGCAGGCTTCCCGTGACGGCGGAGCTCCTGCTCCGCCATGGCCGCCCACGGGCCATCTTCATCGTTTCCGGATGCCGCAGCGTGGCATGAGCAACTGACTCTAAGATCCGGGATCCGTTCGTGCCCGCGGGCCCCCGCTTCGTTTGCGGCGGTCCCGCCCCGAAGGGGTCAGGGATCTCCTGACCCGCAGCCGTCCCGGTCGTCCCGTAGGTCGGAGCGCCTGCTCCGACGCCGTGCCGTGGGATCGCCCTCACGCACCGACCTCCGCCTCACCCGTTCGCCAGTCGAAGGTAACGTTGCGGTCGCCTGCGCGAAACACCCAACTGGTCGGCCCTCTCTCCAGCTCCACCGCGGGAGGCTCGACATCCGCGGGAGCCCACGACAGCGCCGTCGCGTTCCTCCACTCCGAGCCGTTGGTGGCGAGACGGACGGTGAACATGCTGAACTCATCGCCGCCCCGGCCTTCGCCCTTCACCTCCTCCGCCGCAGTCGTTACTCCCTCCGGCGTCAGCGCCTCAATGCGCAACGCCGCCTTCTCTCCGCGAATGAGGAAGGTCTGGCCCTGCTGCTCCGCATCGGTCGCCTCAGGATGGAACCGCAGCTCCAGACCCTTCTCTCCATCTACGGCGACATCGTCGATCACGATGAGGACGTTCGGCTTCAGGAACAGCAGGTGACGCAGGCAGCGCTTCAGGCTAATGTCGGGGTGGTAGGCCTCCGTTGCGTCACCCGTGATGTGGTCGAGTTCCGGCCCGCTGGCAGCCCTGGTGATCCGCGGCCGTGCTTTGAGCCTCAGGGCCTCCCCGCCGCTGAACCACTTCTGCCTCTCCCCAAGCTGCCCTTGCCCGTCGATCAGCAGCGTATTGTGCTGTCCCGTCCACTTCGCCCGGTACCCGTCGTCCCGGATCAGCCACTCGCCATGGCCGAACACAACGAAGTGATTGGCATCGGGGTGGACGTGCCCGCCGCCCGGGTCGTAGTCGAACTCCTGCACCGCCTTATGCCCGATGTACGGCCCGCACTTGAAGACCACCAGCGACTCGTCCCCCGACCAGTCGGATCGGGCGGAGACGATGTCCATGTCATCGAAGTGGCGCAGCGTCGGCAGATCGGTCGGCGGCTTCGGCGCCACCGACGGATCGTACCAGATCAGGTTCAGCCACCGCGCCGACGCTGCCTCGATGTCGGCGTCGTCCACCTGCTGCGCCCACCATTGGGCATGGCCGTCCCGGTACTCCCACGCGAGACCGCGCAGCAGGTAATCCGGTCCATACCAGTTGCCGCGGGGGCAATCCGCAATGTCCACCAGGCTGCTTCGGCGAGTCCACGCATTGCGGGGGACCGTCAGGTACGCGTAGTAGGCTGCCGTGTTGCGCCACCACTGGCCCTCCCCCACAATGTCCGCGCCGAGCAACTGCCCGCTGAGGTGCAGGAACTTCATCATGTACTCGACGCCGTACTGCCAGTAGCCGGCGCCCTCGTGGCTGGCGCCGTCGTCGCCGAGAGCCTCCATCGTCTGCCGGAACTTGTCCAGCGGCAGCCCGATCCACATCGAGGCGTCCTCGACCTCGTCGAAGACGGCGAAGCCCGCGGCCGCCATCCCGCAGACATTCACCCACAGGTGGTTCTGCAGGTACGAGTTGCGCCACCAGGCCTGCGCCGTAGCCGCCGCCTCGAACATGGCCGAGGTCCGCCTGACGATGGTGTCGCGAATCGTCTGCTTCGCTTCAGCGTCCAGATCGTCATGGCACCAGTCGTAGACGATCCCCAGCCCGAAGAGCTGATGCCCGGCCGCGAGATCCATGCCGTCGGCGCGCCCCAGGCCCCAGGTCTTGTAGCCGCAGGAGGCCAGGGCCCACTCGCGGGCGCTGTCGAGGTACTTCCGCTCGCCGCTCAGGACGTACGCCATCGCCAGCAGCGGCATGGTGTTACCGACGCCGCGCTGCCAGAGCTGCTCGTCGCCGCTCCACTTGTCGTCCTCGATGTACTCCGGGGCACCGCGCTTCACGGCGCTGTCCGCCTGGGCCCGTACCTCCTCCCACAGGCCAGCATGCGTCGTCTTGATCGCCTCACGCAGCTCGCCGATGCGCTCGGCGGTCAGATAGATACGCGGATGTACGCCGCGCACGGCCTCGAGGGACTGCGGCATTGGGTCGAGACGGTAGCTCTCGAAGACGCTCAATCGCTCGATCTCCTCGATCTTGATGTCATCCAGATTGGCCGCGATCTCTGTCGCCCCGTTGGTGCCTTTCTCCAGCGCCACCCAACACGCGGTCGTGCCTTCGGGGGCCCGGAACTCGCCCGCCACAAGCTGCCACTCTCCCATCCGGCCTGCATCGTACGCTACCGTGTTTACGCGGCCGAGGTCGCCTGAGCCCTGTTCGCCCACGAACTCGCACTTCAGGAAGGGCATGGGCGTGGTCTCGCCCAAGCGGTCGACTCGGACCCACGCCGAGAGGCGGTAGAGCTGCCCCGGGCTCATCGGGTGAGTATCCGAGATGACGTAGTTCCAGCCAACCTCGATCTGCCCCTCGACCCGCAGGTTGGCCTTGCTTTGCTCGTTCGCTCCGGCTTCCTCGGCCCGCGAGATGGCAATCGTGTCGGCCCGCGGACGCCAGGCAGTCTCCCCGGACTCGAAGTCCCAGAAGATCGGTTCCGCTCCCGTGGCGATCGACGCAATCAGCAATCCTGACACAGCGCACAGGGCGTGCATGGCGCGTGCCTCCTTCGGAGGAACCACTATCCCCTGGTGTACTAATCGCGCCACGCGGCCCGAGTTCCTCTATCCCGGTCTATTCACGACGAACGATCGACATAGGTAGGCCCTCGCGGGCTTTCCCT
>CBFDAZ010000083.1:0-11891 GCA_965602825.1 uncultured bacterium | reverse complement strand
CAAGGAGAGCGAGGAGAGCCAGGGGCGCCACGTGGCGGGTCAGAAGACCCGCCGGCACGAACGACGCGGGTCCGCGGAGCAGTCGCTCATGGCGGGCTGACCTCGCCCGGAGACGATGAGGATGCCGGTTGCCCACGGTGGCGGAGCGGGAGCTCCGCCGCCACGGAACGGCATTGAGGCGGACGAGGGCGTCCGCGCTCCGAACGGCAAGTCTTCGGGGCCGGCGCTCCCGGGAACGGCCGCAGGCTGGAAGCCTGCGCCACGCGGCTGCTTGGGGCAGGACGGTACACGGGTCCGGCACGATTGTGTCTCCCTGGGTGGCGATGTTACGAGGGTCGGTACGTCACGCTTCCCACAGTTCCCCGGGGGACGAGTGCTTCCTGCCCAGGCGGGCCTAGAGGAGCTCCGCGCCCATGCGCAGGATCTCGTAGCCAGGCATTACCCGCGCGTAGATAGCGATGGCATCGAAGATGAGGTGGAAGGCAAAGGCGGGCCAGAGGCTGCTGCTCTTCCGGGTCAGCCAGCCGGTGAGCAGACTGAAGACGAGCCACCAGAGAGCGTAGCCGTAGAGCCCAGTCTCGGCTGACCCTCCGCGGGCAGCGTAGCGTACGACGTGCAGTACCGTGAAGACCATGGCCTGAAGGAGATTCGCAACCCAGACGCGGCTCTGCAGCCGCATCAATGCCCCGAGCATGTACCCGCGGAAGAGCGTCTCCTCCACCAAGGCCGCGAGGAGAGCCACAAGGGCGGAGATGGTTGCCAGATGCGGGAACCACTGCTTCCCCTCTCCGGCATGGCTGGCGATCCAGTCGAAGGCTCCCGATACGAATACCAGGCCAAGCGCCGCACCCAGCGGAACGTACAGCCACAGTCGCGTTCCCGCTCGCCAGCCAAGGGCTTTGAGGCTCTGTCCCTCGACGACCGTCACGGCGAGTAGCGACCCGAAGAGGGTGCCCGCGATCAGGACGGATGACCATGCCAACAGCAGACGGGCGTTGGTCAAGGGCGCCGCGTAGAGGAGGAAGCCCCAACCCGACAGCTGCGGGGTGTAAGCACCGAGACCGACAAGGCAGAGCACAATCGCGCCGGCGGCCTGCCGTGCTGGCACATTGGCGAACCGTTCTACTGGTATCCAGGTCAAGACCAGCAGAGCGAGAGACACACCAATCCACAGCCCAGTTGTGTCCAGATCGGCATTCAGCACAGCCCAGGCATTCGGCTTCGGTCGCTGCGCGCCGACGAGGTCGGCTGTCAGTCCGGCGGCCAGTGGGTTCTTCTCGGGCGCAGGCGGAAGGCGCAGGCGTCGGTCGAAGCTAAGCACCCCGACATCGGCCTTGGCCGTCTCCGCCAGCCCTTCGGCCGACTCGATGTTGCCCAGGGCCCGCTGCGCTCTTGAGGCCGCCAGGATGGCCTCGCGATAGAGCTGGCCCGGCCTACCAGTTCTCATCCCGAGCTGGAACTGCTTCAGAACCTTCCTCGGATCGCCATCTGCCTCAAGCAGCACTGCGAGCCGCTGGTGGAAGAACGTGCGATGGAAGGGGGCCAACTCCCTGATGGCGCGTTCGCAGACCTCTCGCTCCTGGGCAGTCATGCCCGCGGTGTGGTAGCTGCGGACCGCAAACCGGGCCAGGCGCCTGG
Organism: uncultured bacterium; assembly: GCA_965602825.1. GTDB lineage: Bacteria > Armatimonadota > Zipacnadia > Zipacnadales > VGFC01 > CBFDAZ01. The sequence goes on along the minus strand of CBFDAZ010000083.1, from coordinate 10,253 downwards.
TTGGCTCGCCGGGCGGCCACGTCGGACGGCCGAGCTCCCGCTTGAATACCCGCAGCGCAAGCGAGCGCTTTCCCAAGGCGGAAAGCGTGATCGCTTCATCCAGCGCCGCCTTGAAACCGATAGGCGTTCCCGGAGCCATGGCGCAAACCATCTCGGCGGCGGCCACCGCTTCGGCCCACTCCATCCGCTTGGAGTGCGCAACGTACGCCGAGTAGGCGAAGAGCGACTTCCAGTCGCCGGAGACGCCCTCAAGCTCCTCCTCGGTCTCAGTCGCTCGAACAGCAACGAGCACGGCCAGATGGATCGCGGTGAGGCCGAAACACAGAACGACGACCAGGCGCCGTCGCGTGGGGCCGCTCTTGCACATGCCACTACCCTCCCCGGACACAACATGGCAAGCTGATGCGACGCTCAGTGCAAGGAAACTGCCAGGGAACTGCGGAGGTCCACCTCCGTTCAGCAGAGAACGGGTATGCAGCGACGGCGCCGGTGGGACGGGCCGTACGGGGAGCAGCACTGGAGGGAGGATGAGTCCGGATGGTTGGGTACCTCACTCAGTCGATTGTCTACATCATGGAGTCGCCGGTCATCATGGCGGCCTGGATCATGTTCGTCAGCATGCTATACCTGGTGCAGAAGCGGGCCAATAGCTTCCGCCCGCAAGGCACGATCCGCCTGTTCGTCACCTGCGCGGTCATGGCCGTGTCGATCCCCATCGCCACCAGCTTGATTGGCTGGCTGATCCGCACCCAGCTTGAGGGCCAGACGAGGCAGTTGCTGATCATCTTCAGCGCCCCGATCCTCGTGATCCTCGTCTTCGCCGTGGCCGTGACGATGATCCAGGGGTTCCTGGGGGCAGACGCGGAGACAGCACTCTCACTGTCTTGGCCGATCGTCGTGCTGACGTACGTCGTCCCCCTCGCCTTCTGCTTCATCCTCTCGATCTTCCAGATCGGGTGGCTTACGGGTGAGGAGACGCTGTATTAGCCCGCCGGCGGCCGGCTACAGCTCCGCCGGCTGCCCGGCCAGAGCCGCGTCGCGGATCTTCAGCACGACCTCCGTCATCCGGAAGCAGTCCTTCTCCGGAACGCCGAACTCCCGGTCCTCCTGGAGTGCCCTGACGTAGTCCACGAACTGGTTCTGTGGCTCGGGCAACTCGAGCTTCTCCGGACCTTCTTCCTGCGTGATGATGGTGACGTCAGTTCCGCCGGCCAGCGATTCGATGACGCCCTCGCTCCCCGCCACTCGCAGCCGGTCGTCCCCATGCGTGGGGGCCGCGGCCGGCCGGCAATAGTCGAGGCGGACCGAGGCCGATCCGCCGTTGTCGAGCTTGAGAGCGAGCGAGGCGTTGTCCTCCATGTCCCGGATGTCCGGGTGCCCGCAGTTCGACTGGAAGGCCATCCCGGCTGTGAAGTCCCGGCCGGTCGTCCAGCGAATGAGGTCGAGGGCGTGGATGCCGACGAAGGGGATGATGCCGCCGAAGGTCGTCCGGTCACGCTGCCATTCGGGCCGGTTGCCGAGGCGATACGATTTCTGCATCGAGGCCAGGCAGACTTCACCGATGCGCCCCGCAGCGATCTGTTCGTGCAGAACGCGGTAAGCGGGCTCGAACCGCATCGTCAGCAACATGGAGAGGCGCACTTGTGCCCGGGTCACCACCTCGCTCACCTCGCCGAGTCCTTCCAGCGTCATGGCAAGCGGCTTCTCGGACATGATCTGGGCGCCAGCCCCGGCGCAGGCGATGAGGGTCTGGGCGCGCTCGCCGTCGGTGCCGCACACACCCACAACGTCCAGGTCCTCCTTCTCCAGCATCTCCCGCAAGTCCGTGTAGCAGTGGGTGTCGTCATCCGACGACGGCCACCGCGGCACACCGTTCAGGGCTGCCTGGTCGTCGTCCGCGACGGCTGCCAGGCGCACGTCCGGAAGCTCTGTGATCCCACCCAGGATGACGCCCTGATGGCCTTTGAGCCCGGCTATCCCTACGTTCAGCATGAGAAAGCTCGCTCCCCGGTCAGACGATGTTGAGTGACCCACTACTCGCGACGAACGGGCCTTCGTCGAACCCTCGACCCTATCCTGCGAGGGGGACACATTGCCCACAAGGCCCCGTACCCGCCGGCAGCGAAGGGATCTATCTGACCCGCAAAGGCGACCCCCGCAGGACAGGATGGTGGCGACCATGCCGCTCGCGCTGCTCGCGTTCGTGTCTGTCGTCCGGCCTACCCTTGCTGCGGAGCTGCCCGGGCCGACCTTCCACTGGTCCTTCGACCGCGGCATGGAGGTCGAGGTCTGCGCGGAGGGCGCTGAGGCGCAAGTGGACGGCACGCCGCAGTTCGTCGAAAGCCGGCAAGGGCAGGCGCTGCTGGTGCCGGACAGATGCACGATCGCGTTCCCGACCGAGGGACATATCAACCCACGTGAAGGCACCGTTGCTCTGTGGGTCAAGCCCATGCCACCCGAGGGTCGGCCGAAGTACGCGCGCCTCTTTGATCTGACGGGCACGGCGGAGCCCCGCACCTCCCTGCGCCTGGTTCACCCGAGCCACACGATCCTCTACGGCGAGATGAGTGTAGGCGGGACCAAGTACATCCCGTGGCCGATGGGCGATGCGAGCGTCCGGGACGAGGAGTGGCAGCACCTGGCAATCACGTGGGGCCCCGCCGGCGGGACGTTCTACGTGAATGGCGTGACGCTTACGTCCACCGCTGAGATGCCGGAGCTGGCGGACCTTCCCGAGCGCTTCTACGTGGGCAGCGAGGCCGAGGGCCATTTCTCCGCATGTGCGCCCATCGATGAGCTCTTCATCTTCGATAGGGCCCTTCGCAGCCACGAGCTGTTTGCGTTGGCGGGCCGGGGATCGCCTACAGATCTGGAGGCAGCGAACTGGCTGCGCAATAGTTCCTTTGAGCTTGGCCCGCGCCCCTGGCAGAGCTTTTCCTGGGCAGCCAAGTCGAGCACAACGAGCATCGACGCGGAATTCGCGCACACGGGCCGCCACTCGTTCCTGATGGATCGGTCGGGGGAGGACCACGACTGGTGGAGCACCGTCTGGCTGATCGGGCCGTGGCTCCACCTTCAGCGGGGCGAGACGGTGACCCTCTCGGCGTGGGTGCGCGCCGACCGGCCCGACGTGCAAGTGCGACTCGACATCCAGCGTGGGACGGAGGGCCGTGCGGTCACCGGGGTTCCACAAGAAGCAGAGCTCGGCCAATTCTACCAGGTCGGCGCCGACTGGCAGCGTCTGGTACTCACGGGAGCACTGCCGATCAGCTACAAGGACGGCTACCGGCCGCGCATGTCGCTCGTCACCAAGCCCTGCAAGCTGTGGATCGATGACGTTCAGATGGCGCTCGGTCCCGAACGGCCCTACGCGCCCGCCGCAAGCGTTGAGATCGGGTTGTCCGCCGAGGAGGACAGGGCGGCTTACGACCGCGGTGAGGCCGGCCGGGCAGTCTTGCATGCGTATAACGCCACGGATCAACCCCAGCAGGCCACAGTGCGGCTGGCGGAGCGCGGGCCCGATGGGTCAGGCTTTCTCGCCGAGGATGCCACGTTGACCGTCCCAGCGCATGACGGCATCGCACGGCCCGTGGGCCCCATCGTGTTTTGGCAACCCGGGCACTACACTGTTACGGCTGAAACGGCTGGTCAGCAGGCCGAACTCACGTTCGCGGCCTTCCGGGACCATCGTAAGACGCCATCGCCCAAAGGCAGTCCCTTCGGCGCTCACGGAGGGGCGGATGAGGTCGCGCGCGGTGTCGGCTTGAGCCAGTACCGTGACGTGAGCGGGCTGACCTGGCGATGGATTGAGCGCGCGGCAGGCGCCTGGCGATACGATGACCGTGAGGCCGCCTACTCCCGGCATGTGGCGAACGGCTTCACCTGCTGCGCGACACTGGCCGATGCACCGGAGTGGGCGGCCTTGCCCGGCGGCCAGCACGTGCCGGCCGATGTTGAGGAATGGCGGCGCTACGTGCGGACGGTCATCACCGACTTCGCCCCGTACGTGGATATCTGGGAGGTGTGGAACGAGCCGGATCTCAAACCGACCTTCGTCGAGGACCCGGCGAAGTACGTGGAACTCCTCCGGGCAGCGCGAGAAATCCAACGGCAAGCCGACCCGGAGTCGCAGCTTGCGGGCTTGTGCGCGGCAGGCGTAACCGACAGGGCGATCGGCTGGATGGAGGAAGCCATCGAGCTGGGGGCCCTTGAGCTCATGGACCTGCTCGCCTGGCATCCCTACTACCACGAACGCCCCGAGGATGGCTACTACGAGGCGCTCCGGCGGGTCAATGAACTGATGGAGCAGCACGGCGGCCGCAAGCCGATGATCTTCACCGAGTTCGGAACCGCAGGCGTCAGCGACTGGTCTCTCCACATCCCATGGACCGCCGATGGCTGGCGGAAGTACGACGAGAGGGAACAGGCCGCGATGCTCGTCCGCCAATGTGTGATCGGTCTGGGCGAGGGAGCTACGAAGCTGTACTGGTACAAGTGGAAGGAGGAGCGCATCCAAACCGGCCCCGACACCTTTGGCCTGGTCCGGGCTGACACATACGCCACACCGAAGCTGGCTGCTATTGCCTACAACCAAATGATCTGGCAGCTCGAGGCAGCAGCACTTCCGCCGGAGCGGGACGCAATGCCCGCACAAACCCAGTGGGCTTACACGTTCGGCACACCGGCAGGCAAGATCACAGTGGCGTGGGATGCTGAGGGAGAGTCGTCGCTGGCCTGGCCGGCGGACGGCCGTGTGTTTGACCTGTGGGGTGGCGAACTGCCTCGGCAGAAGCGGCTCCGTCTGTCCGGTGCGCCGGTCTACATAGCGCGGGGATAGGGACTCCACAACGGGCCGCGGCAGGTGTCGAGGACGGCTTCGTGGCGTGCGGTGTTAGGGTGTTCCAGAGGCCTCGCCGACCCCCTGTCGGGCTCTGTTGACAGCCGCCACTGCAATTGTTTATGATTGTCCGACTTTTGCGGCCAAGCCCGGCTGTTGGCGCCCGCCAAGGGACATCTGACACGGACCACCACGATGACGAATGCACCGGGTCGTGACATCCTGGCGCTTCTTGCGGAACGGCCGCGCTTGCTCGAGGGGCCGATGGGCACCATGCTGGCCCGTCGTGGAGTGCCCGCCGAGAACACAGGTGAACGCAATCTCACCCACCCCCAGATCGTGGCCGAGATCCATCAGGCCTACCGGGAAGCGGGCGCGGAGGTCTTCCAGAGCAACAGCTTCGTCTCCAGCCGCCCGATGCTGGAGCGTGCGGGCCTTGCTGCCGAGACGAAGGAGATCCAGTTGGCGGCGGTGCGGATTCTGCGTGAGGCGGTCGGGACCGATTACCCCATTGCCGCGAATCTGGGGCCAACCGGTCTTCTGCTGGAGCCCCTGGGAGACCTGACCCGCGAGCAGGCGGTCGCCGTCTACCGCGAACAGCTCGAGAACCAGTTGCCGGGCGATCCGGACTTCCTGCTCTTCGAGACCTTCGAGGCGCTCGAGGAACTGGAAGCCGCCTTCGAGGCGGCGAACCAAGTGGGTACCGAGCTACCCAGGTTCGCGTGTGTCTCGTTCTCGAATCCCAACGGCACATCCATGATGGGGGTAGACGGTGCTCGGGCGGCGGAGAAGATGATCGAATTGGGCGCCGATGTCATCGGGGCTAACTGCGGCCACCTCGACGGGCTGCTCATCGGCATCCGGGAGATCGTCAGGCTCGCGGATCGCCCTGTCATGGTGCAGCCGAATGCCGGCATCCCGGTCCTGGTGGCCGGGGAGACGCGCTTCGAGGGCACGCCGGAGCAGTCCACAGATTTCGCCCGAGAGATGCTTGACCTGGGGGTCAGACTCATCGGTGGCTGCTGCGGCAACACACCCGCTCACATTCGTGCGATGGCTGACGTGCTTCGCGAGGACGGTTAGAGAGCCTTGGGTCTGGGAGCACGGAGGGCCCGAAGATCCGTGCAGGGCAAGCTCGCATAGCAGAGGGTGACTGCTGTGCGCCGGAGGTGCGAGTTGGCGGCGGACGAGGCCAGCACATCCCAGGGACGAAAAGCCCAGCCCGGTCTGAGGCGCGAGCTGGGGCTCTTGGGCCTCGTGGCCGTGTCGATGTGCACCGTCATCGGCGCCGGCATCAACGTGATCAGCGTTGAGATCCAGTCCAAGGTGGACGGCGTGGGCTGGATGGTGCCGCTGGCGTTCGTGCTTGGGGTCACGCCGGCGGTGTTCTGCGCGCTATCGTACGCCTCTCTTGCCTCGGCGATGCCTCGTGCCGGCGGCGGTTACATCTACATCTCGAGGGCCTTTCATCCGTTCCTCGGGTTCATGGCCACGGCTTCGAAGTGGTTCGGTCTGTCGAGCGTGATCGGCCTGCTGGCCTACCTGGATATACCACTGATGCGCGATGCTGCGGAGCTTTGGGGTTACACAGGGCTCGCCGCGGTACTGAACTCAGCGGTCGGCACGCTTATCCTGCCCCTGCTGATGGTCTGGGTCTTCTGGTTGGTCAACGTTCTCGGGATGCGGCTATTCGGCGCTACCTGCATCGCGCTGATGTTCCTCATGTTGTCGGGGGGAGCGGTCTTGATCTTCACCGGTCTGACGAGATCGCCGGCTGACTTCGCCGCCGTCATGCAGGCCCAGCAAGGGATCGATGTTGGGCAGATCGTCCGGGAGAGCAGCGCCCCGGTCGGAGGCCTCGCCGAGCTGATCAAGGCTACGGGTGTTCTGTTCTTTGCGTACATCGGTTTCGCCACGATCTCACAGGCGGGAGGCGAAGCGCGGAACCCCACGAAGCTCCTGCCCCGGGCCTTCGTCCTCTCGGCCGTCGCGATCGCCGGGTACTACGTGCTTTACGCCACGGCGGTCTACCACGTCATGCCGTGGCAGTACGTGGCGCACGCAGTGGCGGAGTCAGAGGCGGAGCTGACGGCCCCCGGGCTGATCGGCCCACTGATCCCGGGCGTCCTGGCGGGTTTCGTGGCGTTCACGGCCGCGATTGCGTTGGCGAACGACATTCCGCCGATGCTGATGGCCGTGTCGAGGCTGTTCTTCTCGTGGGCGAGGGACGGCATCTTCCCCAAGGGTCTGGCGGCGGTGAACCGGCTGTTCGGGACGCCGCACTGGGCACTGACTGCCTGCGCGCTGGTGGCGAGCGCAGTCGTCATTGGATGCAACGTGCTGGGGGAGTCAGGCTTCTTCGTGGTCCTTGACATGGTCGTCCTCGCCCTGCTGTTCACGTACATGATGGTGGCGGCGGCGTTGATTGCCTTCCCACGCCGCAACCCGGATCTGTACGCCAGGGTAGCGTTCATCAGGAACAGGCGGGGCCAGGTCCTGGTGGCACTTGGCTCCATCCTCACGGTCGCCTGCCTGTTCGTGAGCGTCCTCAGCCCCGACATCGCGAAGCTTGCCGAGGGATTGGGCGATGGCAGCTTCCTTAAGGCACTGGCCGGTAGTGCAACGGTGTTGTGGCTCGTGGTGATGGCCATTGCCACGGTCATTTTCTGGACGATGTGGGGCAGAGCAAGCGCCTGCGGCGAGGACCCGGCCGCCGTTTTCAGGGCCTTGCCTGACGAGGGACCCGACGAGATTGAGGTGCCGCACATCGCATGAAGGGTAGACGCCGGTGAGCAGCGCAGAAAGGCCGAGGAATCGGGATTCGACAGAGGAGGAGACGGAGGAGTAGGAAAACAACCATCACCCGCGTGTCTGGGGAGAGCCGGGCGAGTTTGATGCAAGGAGGAGTCGTATAATGTATCCCGACGAGCTGCGGTACCACGAAGGCCATGCCTGGGTCCGGCAAGACGGCGACGAACTGACCGTCGGCTTGACTCAGTACGCCGTCGATGAGATGGGAGAGATCATCTTCGTCGAGCTTCCCGAGGAGGCAGCCGAACTCGAGCGCGACGAGCCGTACGGCAGCGTCGAGTCCGCCAAGGCGGTTGAGGACCTGATCGCGCCCGTGTCGGGCGAGGTGGTGCGGCGGAACGACGCGGTGCTCGATGCACCCGAGACCATCAACGAGGACTGCTATGGGGAGGGCTGGCTCATCGTCGTCCAGTCGGATGAGGAGAACACGGAGAATCTCCTGACGGCAGGTGAGTATCGGAGCCACATCGACGAGGATGAAGATGAAGAACCGCTCGAGGATGCAGAGGCGGAGGAAGACGAACTCCCATCGTTCGACGATGAGGAGTAGGCGTGATACGGGGGAGATGGTCAGCCGCAGTCCAGCGATCGCCTGGCGCCTACTGATTGCCGAACCGTGCAGTGGCGCACAGAACATGGCCGTTGACGAGGCGATACTCGACGCCAGGGCGGAGGGGCGCGCACAGCCGACCCTCCGCCTTTACCGTTGGCGGCCACCTGCCGTGTCCCTCGGACGATTCCAGGAACTCGATGAACGAGTGGATGTGGACGCGATCCGCGAGCGCGGGTACGGCCTTGTCCGTCGGCCCACGGGTGGGCGGGCCATACTGCACAGTGATGAGCTCACCTACAGTGTGGCCGTGAAGGAGACGGATATCCCCGGCGGCGAAGCGCTGATGTCGTCCTACCGGCAGATCTCCGGGGGCATCGAGGCCGGGTTGGCGCTCCTGGGCCTCGATGCGTGCTTGGGTGACCGACGCGGCGACACGGGAGAGCGGAGCAAAGCTCTTCCGACGATCTGCTTTGCCAAGGCGGCTCGGTGCGACCTGGTAAGCGCCGGCCGGAAGGTCGTCGGGAGCGCCCAGGCGCGCACTCGCGGGTGCATCCTGCAGCATGGGTCCATTCCGTTCACGATCGATCCCGATGAGCTGCTGGCCGTGCTTCCCGGGCGCAAGTCGGAGAGCCTGGAGGCGCGGCGCGCGAAGCTCAGCCAGGCAGCCGTGGGTGTCGCGGAGTTGCTGGGACGCCCGGTCGCGTTTGCCGAACTGGCCTCGGTCCTGCGTACCGGCTTCGAGATGTGCCTTGGTGTGCACTTCGAGGAGGGCCGTCTGTCCGAGGAGGAGGCGGCGCGCGCTCGGGACCTGGAGGCCGCCAAGTACGGCACCGGAGACTGGACCGAACGCGTAACACCGCGATCGGCGACGGCGCGCACCGCGCAGGCCCGCCGCCCGTGAGCGCAAGGTGGTCCCAGTCCCCCGCTGACTTCGTCCGCTTCGGGCCTGGTTCTCGGCTTTCCCGAATCGTCTTCGTGGTGACGGGGGGCTTCGTCGGCTGTCTTGGCCGTAGTCCGCTCGGCCCGGATTGTGAGCGGAGGGAAGCTCCGCCTTGGGCGCAAGGACCGGCGACCTCTGAGGGGCGGCGCACATGACCGAGCAGCGGTTTTTCGGCCAACGCGTGCAGGTTACTTGCGAGCGGGATGCTGGCGGCCTCCACCTGCCGTTCCGCTTTGTGCTGGACAAGGAGGTGCTCGAGGTGGCGGAGGTGCTCCGCCGCTGGCACGATCGAGGCTTCCACCCGCGAACTCGCAGGCGGACCTGGCTGGATCGCCGTCACCGTACCTTCTACCGTGTCCGGGCAGACGACGGGTGCATCTACGAGCTCTACGTAGACCGCACGGGGGGGAGACGCGACTGGTTCATCACCCGCAAGGCACCCGCACCCGAAGGCCGATCGGCGAGCGACGATAGCGCCCCCGAGACGAGCCCTCGAAGACCTCAGACTGACAATCACACATGAGCTCCGGCACCCACCACCCACTCAACCATGGTCCCCGGGCCGAGGTCCGGCCCGAGCCGTACCGGGTCGATCTCACCCGGGGCGGCCTGCTGCGCGGCATTCTCCTCCTCGTCTGGCCCATCATGATCGCCTCGCTGCTGCAGACGTTGGTGGGGTTCGTGGACCTACTGATGATCGGGCGTCTGGAGGGGGCCGCCACTTCCGGCATAGCGGCGATCGGGATGAGCTGGAAGATCATGTTCGTGCTGATGGTGCTCGTGTTCGCCATCTCCACAGGGATGCAGGTGCTGGTCAGCCGATCGGTTGGGGCGGGCGATCACGAGACGGCCCGGCACGCCACAGGACAGGCATTCCTGATCCTGAGCCTGACCGTAGGCCTCGTGCTGGCACCGGTCGGCCTGCTGCTTTCAGGTCCGCTGCTTCGTCTGACAGGTGCGCCTCCCGATGTCGAACGGGTGGGAGAGGCATACCTGCAGATCATGTTCCTGGCGGCGCCGGGCATGCTGACCATGTTCCTCTTCGCTTCGGCGATGCAAGGAGCGGGGGACAGCCGAACGCCGCTTGTCCTGACCGCCTCGGTCAATGTCAT
>CBFDAZ010000082.1:0-11981 GCA_965602825.1 uncultured bacterium | reverse complement strand
CCCGAGGCAATCCTGCTCTCCGCGTCGCTGCTCACCTTCTCAAGGTACGCCTCGCCCAGCTCCTGCTCGAAGCTGTTCGACCACTGCTTCGCCGCCTCGCCCGTCAGAGCGACTTTGACGAGGGGCTCCAGCACCAGATCGGGGGCCTGTGGCAGCAGGGGCAATAGCTGATCGACGGCGGCGGAGGCGCCCTCCGCGTCCTCCGCGCCGATGACCACCACGTTCTTGCCGGTTCCCCAGGGGTCCTGGATGACTCGCAGCTCGTACCCGTCCGCTCCGGGGAACACCGCGTCGGCGTAGCACCATCCGTGCGAGTAGAGGGGGAGCATGGCCCGGTTGCTATTGATACTGCCGATGAGAATCGTGTGGCTGGCGGACATGCGCTCTATCGTGGCGGGCAGGTCCTGGCGCGCTTCAGCATCCGTTTCCACCGGCAACTGCGCGCCCGACCTGTCGCGAAGGCCGTCGAGGAGACGCTGCACGGGAGTATCGAAGGCGGAATCCTCCGGCCGGATGATGATGGCTGCCGGCTGTCCGCCTTCGACGAGGGTGGTCAGAGGGTAAGCCTGCTTCGGTTGGGTCACGTCATCGAACCCCCGATACTTGGACGGCACAACGCAGAGGTCGTCGAGATACAGGTCGTATTCGACGCCCTTCTCGCCCGTGCCGATGATGAACTCGAGGCGAGTGACCGGTTCGCCAGGAGCCTGGACGCTCTTCTCTTCCCAGGACAGTCCGTGGAGCGAGAGCCCCGGCTGGAGCTCGAACCGGTGGGTCGCGCTCGCGCCGAGGACGCCGGCCCAGGTCAGCCAGCTCGCCACGCACCGGTCCTGCGCGTCGAAGGCTCTGACGTAGAAGGCGCGCGTCGTCTCGGGCAGCGAGGTCCAGGCGTTGAAGACGAGCATCTTGCCGTCAAGGGCAATCTCCGGCATGGGGGCGTTGAGCGACAGGTAGCAGTTGCCTTCAGCCTCCTGCCGAGTGGTGGCCGACAGACGTACGGAGGCCTGGCCCTCCTGGATGTACTCCGCCGCTTCGTTGAGCGAAACTTGGATGTTGTCCGATCCCGCGCCCCAGCCGGTGGTCAGGCCGTCGGTAGTCTCGAAGCCCCAGCACCAGCCGGTCTCTTCCTGGGGCAGGGCCTGTGCGGTTGAACCAATGACGAGAGCTACCGCGCTGAGCGTGGCGGCCGCTCGGGTCGCCGTGCCGGCGGGGGACGACGACAACCCAACGGCGTCGGGCCGGGAGCCCCGACCTATGCGACGACAAACCCTCAAGACAGCAAGTGATGGGGCCATGGAATCTCCCTCGTGCGGCAGTATCACCAGAGAATCGGCATGACCACTCGCGCGGTCATGAGCGGGTTGACGATCTGGGAGATGCGAACGTCTCCCGTCAGACTGATCAGCATGCGGGCCTCGGCTTCACCGATCTCCATGCGCGCGGAGACGACGCGCACCATGTCGTTGACTGCGGTGTGGATGCATTCCTCGAAGCCCGGCGCCGAAGCGATGATGCTGAGGTGGCCGTCCACGACAACGTAGGGGTTTGCCACCGGCAGGGGGTCTTCCTCGACATCAAGCTGCAGGAGAATCTCCGCCGGGATCTCGATCCCTTGGCCCGCCACCTCGCCGTCCCCCTGGCAGGCATGCACGTCTCCCAGGCCAACCAGGCCGCCGGGCACTTGCGCCCTGAGGAAGACCTGTGCGCCGGCCCGAACATCCACCGTATCCAGGTTCCCGCCGTGGGCGCCGGGGTCGGTGCACTTGATGGCGCCCTCCGACGGCACCACACCGATGACCCCAACCATCGGTCGAGCGGGCAGCCTCACGGATTCGCTGAATAGCGCGAACCCATCCACGACATCGATGAACTTGTACTTCCCCCCAGCACTGACGAAGCCCTTGGGGCCGGGCATGACGGAGGCGACGGTAAAGCGGATGACGTCATCGGGCTCTACACCGCGAACATGGATCGGCCCCGTCGCAGGATTGGCCAGCCCCGGGGTGATCTCCTCACGGCTCTTGCCGGCCAGTAGCTCCCCGCCGAAGCAGTCCCAGGTCTCAACAAGCAGCCATTCCCCCGGATCGGCTTCGGCGACCGGGGCAAGGTCGGGTGAGAAGGCAGTGAACGTGTGGTCTCGGGAGATGCGCTGCATGCTGTACCTCCTTCGGCTCAGCCTTGCGGCTCTTCGCCCGAAGAAGGTCCCGCCCCTTTGCCGCGACCAGGCAGGAAGGGTGCCGGCGTCCGGCGAATGCGCGGGGACGCGCAGTCGTGGAGGGGAGGTCGGACCAGTGTACTCGAGGATCCTCTTGCCCCTGGACACATCCGAGTTGGCCGAGCAGGCACTGCCTCATGCGGCGGAGCTGGCGCGGCGCTTCGATGCCGAGTTGGAGCTGCTGACGGTCGTGAGGGCCTCGCGCGAGGACAGTCTGGAAGTGCATGCACCGGAGGATGAGTGGGACCCACGTGCACTGGAGGCCCAGGAGTACCTGGATGGTGTGGCGGGGAGACTGTCGCAGGACGATCTGTCGGTCAGAACCGCGATCCGGCGAGGGGACGTCGCCGAGGAGATCATGGCCCACTCGAAGGAGAGCGACTCCGATCTGATCGTCATGTGCACCCACGGCCGCTCCGGACTCGGCCGGTGGGTCTACGGGAGCATCACCGACCGCACCCTGCGGTATGCGGACGTCCCGGTTTTGCTGGTCAGGGCCGCGGAAGACTGAACGGCGGGGCGCTCGCTCACGGAGCGTCCGGGCGAAGACTCGCCACCGCGTGGGCCGCGATACCCTCTCCCCGCCCCGTATAGCCCAGCCCCTCCGTCGTCGTTCCCTTCACGCTGACACATGCCGCCTCGCACCGGAACGCCCCCGCCAGGGCCTCTCTCATCTGGGGCACGTAGCCGGCAATCCTGGGCGCCTGAGCAATGATCGTGGCGTCGATGCCGGCAACCCGGTAGCCCTGGTCCGCAGCCATTCGGGCCACCCGTTCGGCCAGCTCGAGGCTCGATATGCCGGCGTACTCGGGGTCGTCGTCGGGGAAGTGGTAGCCGATGTCGCGCAGCGCCAACGCGCCGAGGACGGCGTCCATTACCGCATGGGTCACGACATCCCCATCCGAGTGCCCCGCCGGACCGGCTTCGTGGGGGACCAACACCCCTCCCAGGACGCAGGGGCGGCCCGCCTCAAACCGATGGGCATCGAAACCATGCCCGACCTTCACCACAGCACCCCCCAACCGGCCGGCAAGGACCTGAGCCACCAGGCGCAGGTCGGCCGGAGTGGTCACCTTCAGGTTGGTCTCCTCGCCCCGCACGAGTTGGACGCTCTGGCCGAGGTGCTCCAAGAGCGCCGCGTCGTCGGTCACCTCCAGGCCCTCCTGCCGGGCCTTCCTCTGGGCGGCCAGGAGCGTCTGGAAGTGGAACACCTGCGGGGTTTGCATGGCCCACAATGACGAGCGGTCGACGGTACCCTCGACGATGCCCTCCGGCCCGGCTCGCTTGAGGGTATCGGTCACCGGCAGGGCGGCAACGCCACTCCCGTTCTCGATGGCTGACCGTACGCAGCGGCGGATCAGATCGGGCGTCACAAGCGGGCGGGCGCCGTCGTGGATCGCGACGAGTTCCGGGGGATCGTCGGCCAGGGCCTCGAGTGCGTTCAGCACGGAGTCCTGACGACGCTCGCCCCCGGGGAAGACAAGCGCCACCGCACTCAGCTCCAGAGCCCGGCAGGTCTGTTCGGCATGCTCGACCCAGTCCGGGGGAGCTACCAGGACGATTGTGTCGATCTCCTCGCACTCACTGAGCGATCGGGCTGCATGTGCCCAGAGGGGACAGCCTGAGAGAGGGATGAAGGTCTTGGGCGCGGCCAGAGCATCGCCGGTCGCCGGATCCACGCCCGCGGCCTGCCGGAACCGCGTACTAGCACCAGCCGCGGCCAACACGGCGGCCGTGCGGGGCATTGGCTTCACGCGCCCAAAACCTCCAACACGGTTACTGCTCCGCCGGCGCTTCTTCGTCCCCCGACTTGAGGTCAGCGAAGATCATCTTGCCGGCGCGGGTCTGGAGAACGCTGGTGACGACCACCGGAACGAGTTGGCCAACCAGGCCCGAGGCCTGCTCCACAACCACCATCGTCCCGTCATCCAGATAGGCAACGCCTTGGCCCGGCTCCCGGCCCTGCTTGACGACGGTGACGGTGAGCTCCTCACCGGGAAGGAACACGGGTTTGAGGGCGTTGCTGAGTTCGTTGACGTTGAGCACCGGCACCTCGTGCAGTTTGGCGATCTCGTTCACGCTGTAGTCATTGGTGACCACCGTGGAGCCACAGACCAGGGCCAGTCTGACCAGACGCAGATCGACTGGGTCATGGGCCTTATCATCGTCCCCGTACTCGTTGAGCACCTGAACGGGCGGCGCCACGTCGTTCTTGAGCTGGTTCAGTATCTCCAGGCCCCGCCGCCCTCGCGCGCGCTTGAGAGGCGTTGCGGAGTCCGCGATCTGCTGAAGCTCTTCCAGGACGAACCCCGGTATGTATACGGGACCGGAGATGAAGCCCGTGCGACAGATATCCGCGATACGTCCATCAATGATGATGTTCGTGTCCAGGAGCTTCGCGCCATGCGGCACGGATGCCGGCCCTTGAATCAGACCGGACGTGCCGAGCCACGGAAACAGGTTTGCTATCTGGGTCTTGGCGCTCATCGTGAAACCGATCCCCAGAAGAACCCCCAGGACGCCGGCAGTAATCCTCAATGGCATCCCTATCCCCTCAATGCTGGCAAAGGGAACCGTCGCCAACATGGCAACGCCGAGACCAGCCAGGATGCCGAGTATGACAGCGATCTTGTCAAGGAGAGGTACGCCCTCGAGGTGCCGGATGATCCTCATCAGCTTGTTGAAGGAGTAGAGTCCGACCAGTAGCCCCAGGAGTCCGCCAATGACGTTCAGCCCGAGTTTGAACAGGATTTGTTCGCGCGGCGGCTCGTGGTCGAGCATCGGCACGTAACGTATGAGGGTATCACCGATCCAGTTCCCGACGAGTACTCCGACAAACGTGACAGCAATCATGAAAAACGTTACGATACCTGGGTAAGCCACTTTATCCCTCCACTTCCCACCGCGCGCAGCAAGCTGCTGCGCTCTGGATGTATAGGATCGACGCTCGATGTTGGTGAGGAAACCCGTACGCGGTGAGACACTCCGTTCGGAGGCCCTGGGCCCCCATTGCGCGGTTCAGCCCTCCTTCCGGTGCGCAGGCCGCGGATGTAGCCGGATCTGTCTCAGTACCTTGTGTCACCTTCAATACAGATCGGTCGTTTTCCTTCCCGACCAGCCGGCGGTGCGGGCAGGTCGCGCGTTTGCGTCTCGGGTGACACTGACCTGATTCGTATAGGATTCGTCTAGAAACCGGCCCGACAGAAGGGTCTCTGCCGGGCCGCAATTCGTATGCCCTGCGCCCATTGTGTCGCCGATCGCGCTCGCCGCACGCGTGGCGGCTCAGGACATGGCTGGCCCAGCCCCGTTTGCCAGAGCGACCGGCTCCTCGATGTGTTTGAAGACGATCGCGTCCTCCTCGACGACCATCTCGAACACAGAGAGGGTGCTATCAGAGTTCTGCATCAGGACTTCCTCAGCCAGCGGGTCCTCAACCAGCCTGCGGACAGCGCGCCTCAGAGGGCGCGCTCCGAGAGCGGGATCGTATCCCTCATTGGCGAGGAGTTCGCGGACGTCGACGCCGTAGACAAGCTTGATGCCACGTTCAACAAGCTGCTCACTCACCCGGTTGAGTTCGAGGTCCACGATATCGCGTATCTGATCGGCATTGAGAGCGTGGAAGACCACCACGTCGTCCACGCGGTTGAGGAACTCGGGGCTGAACGTCTTCTTGAGCTCCTCAGTGACCTTCTGCTTCATCCGCTTGTAGTTTGTCTGGGAGTCGGGTGGCTCGGTTTCTTGCCCGACGAAGCCCAGTTTGCGTCCTTCGGCAATGAGCCGGGCGCCTACGTTGCTCGTCATGATGATGACCGTGTTCCGGAAGTCCACCACGCGCCCCTGGGCGTCAGTCAGCCGCCCATCCTCCATCACCTGCAGGAGGATGCTGAAGACCTCCGGGTGAGCCTTCTCGATCTCGTCGAATAGAACGACCGAGTAGGGCCGTCGCCGCACGGCTTCGGTGAGCTGGCCGCTCTCCTCGTAGCCCACATAGCCGGGCGGGGCGCCGACCAGACGGCTCACGGCGAACTTCTCCATGTACTCGGACATGTCCACACGCACCAGGGCGTCCTCGTCACCGAACAGGAACTCCGCCAGTGCCTTGGCCAGAAGCGTCTTGCCGACGCCCGTTGGGCCCAGGAAGATGAACGAGCCGGTGGGGCGTAGCGGGTCCTTGATGCCCGCGCGGGAGCGCCGGACCGCTTTCGAGACCGCGGTGATCGCCTCATCCTGGGCGACCACGCGCTCGTGCAGGGCGTCCTCCATGCGAAGCAGGCGGGTCGATTCTTCCTCGGTCAGTGTTCTCACCGGGATGCCTGTCCACGTGCTCACCACGTCGGCGATGTCGTCCCGCACGACCTTGCGCTCGGCCGGGACGGGTCGATCGGCCCAGCCCTCGTCGGCAGGGCCACCTTCAGCGGCCGCGTCCCCGGAGGCGCCGAGGCCAACGGCGGCCGTCGTTCCGAGCCGCAGCTCCTCAGACGGCACGGTCTCGTCAACCGGTTCCGGAGGTGACAGGATCTCGGACGCATCCTCGCCTGGGGTCCTCAGCTTAACCCGGGAGCCGGCCTCGTCAATCAGGTCGATCGCCTTGTCGGGCAGCCGTCGGTCGGTGATATAGCGGGTGGAGAGATCGACCGCCGCCCGCAGGGCCCCCTCGGTGAAGGCCACGCCGTGGAACTCCTCGTACCGCTCCCGGATGCCGGCGAGGATGTCGAGCGTCTCGTCCGGTTTGGGCTCCTCAACCATCACTGGCTGGAAGCGACGCTCAAGCGATGCGTTCTTCTCTACGTACTTCCGGAACTCGTCCAGTGTCGTGGCGCCAATGCAGCGCAACTCCCCACGCGCCAACGCAGGCTTGAGGATGTTGCTGGCGTCCATCGCGCCTTCGGCGGCACCGGTGCCTACTAGCGTGTGCAGCTCGTCGAGGAAGACGATCACTTGACCCTTCGAAGCGCGGATCTCATCCATGACGCGCTTCATCCGCTCCTCAAACTCGCCACGGTACTTCGTCCCCGCGACCAGGCCGGCAAGGTCAAGCGCCACCACGCGCTTGTTGCCCAACAGGTGCGGCACGCTGTCATCCGCAATGCGCTGGGCCAGCCCTTCAGCGATCGCCGTCTTGCCAACGCCCGGATCGCCGATGAGGCATGGGTTGTTCTTGGTGCGCCGGCAGAGAATCTGTATGACGCGCGTGAGCTCCGGCTCACGCCCGATGGTGGGGTCCAGTTCGCCCTCGCGAGCCAGGGTTGTGAGATCCCGGCTATACAGGTCAAGGTGCGGCGTCTTGCTCTTGCCTTGACCGCCGGACCTGGGTGAGGCCTGTGGATGTCCCGCAACGCCCTGTCGGACCCTCGTGAGGTCAACGCCATACTTGCGCAGCAACCGGTTTGCCGCCCCGCGGCCCTCGTGAACGAGGCCGATCAGGACGTGCTCGGTCCCGACATGATCGTGCTTCAACCGCTTGGCTTCGGCGTACGCCACCTGCAGCACTCGCTGCGCCTCCGGGGTGAAGGCCAGCTCCCGGTTGGGCTCCTCGGCCGTGCCGCCCTCCACCATGTGCTGCCGAAGGTCGCCGGCCAGGCGATCGAGCGCCACCCCCATCCCCTTCAGGACCTCGACTGCTGTGCCTTCGCTCAGGGACAAGAGACCCATCAGCAGGTGCTCGGTACTGATCAGGGGCATGCCCATACCTATGGCTTCATTGTGTGCCAGCACCACAGCTCGGCGGGCACGCGTAGTGAACCGTTCCCACAATTCCATCGTCGATGCGTCCTCCTGAGTAGGCTTCCCCCGGAGAGGGCCGCACGCGGCCCTCTTGACGACTAGCTGACGCCGGCCTCGATAGGCGTTCCCTCCTTCGCGACTAGCTGCCTGAAACCGTCCCGAAGGTCCTGAGTGACCGGGCCTGCTCCCCCGTCACCGATCGTCTGATTGTCAATGACTGTGACCCCCACAATCTCAGCCGCGGTCCCCGTGAGAAAACACTCGTCAGCCGAGAGAACCTCCTCTTGTCTGAACAACTCCTCCCGGACTGTGTATCCCCGGGCACGCGCTACCTCGATCACCACGTCTCTCGTTATCCCTCTTAACATACCCGCCTCGAGCGAGGGTGTAACGATCTGACCTCCCTTGACCAGGAAAATGTTATCACCCGTGCACTCGGCGACGTACCCGTCCTGGTTGAGCATGATGCCCTCGTCGGCGCCCGCCGCGATGACCTCTTGCTTTGCCAGTATGTTGTTGAGGTAGTTCAGGGACTTGATCGCAGGATCGAGCGATGTGTCGGGCGTCCTCCGAATCTCGCAGGTAATGACCTTGAGGCCCACAACATACACCGAGGGGTCGTAGAGCTGGATCTCGCCCCCTATGATGATGACCGTGGGATGGTTGCACTTGCGCGGATCGAGACCCAGGTCGCCAACCCCGCGCGTCACCAGCAGCCGAACGTATGCATCCTCAACTAGCTCATTGGCCCGAAGCGTCTGCAGAATGGCATCCTCTATCTCCTCAAGGGTCATGGGGATCTTCAGATGGATGCCGGCGGCAGAGGTGTAGAGGCGGTCCAGGTGCTGCTTCAACCGAAACACGCGACCGTTGTAGGCTCGGATCCCCTCGAAAACCCCGTCTCCGTAGAGAAGTCCATGGTCGAACACCGATATATTGGCCTCATCGCGCGGCACCAGGTCACCGTTGACATAGACGAGCTCCGCCATGAACGTAGCCCCATTTCGGTCGTCGTCGCTCGCGACGCAATGGCCCGGAGCAAGCAATTGTACTACCAGCTCTAGGAGCGGCGAGTATAGCACACTTCGTGTGCGTTTACAACGCGAGCCACTGTCTATCGAAGACGGTTGAGACCGGCCCGAAGTTCCGTTCCTTAGCCCCGATTCAGCCGCCTTTCGCGCACGAGCCGTTTGGCGATTTGCCGGAACTCGTTGGCGTCCCACGGCCAGCGGAAGAAGGCGTCAGCCCCGGCCCGCCACGCCGCGCGGGTCTCGTCCTCAGCATACCCGACCAGGACAACTGCCGGCCGACTGCCTTCGGGCCGGCCGGCCATGCTGGCCGCGAAGTCGAAAGCCGACCTTCCAGCAGCCCGGCTATCCACTATGACGAGGTCAACCGATGGCGTGCCGGCCGGGAACTGCCCGACACGCTCAACGCCGATCGCCTCGCCGACGAGCAGCGCCTCGATCTGGTCGGCCTGGTCCTCGCTCATGCCGTCGGTCACCAGCAACGCCCGCTCGCCCCGGTCACCGGCAGTCTCCCCGTCTGTGAGACGAGCGATGCACCCCACATCCCGCGGCCCGATGGGCAGACTGATCACCGCAGTGTCACCCTCGATCTCGACCGAGGCCGTCTCCTCCCGCCAGGCATCGACGTACCTCGCGCCGTCCACGTGCGGCACCCGGATGATGGGCCCCCTCACCGTGTGAGGATTGGCGTTGTAGAAGGTCCATACGCACAGGCCGCCCCCGGCGGGGAACTCGTTGGCGTAGATCCCGCCCTTCAGTGTGGGAACCAGCGGCGTTGGGGAATCACTCGTAAAGGCTCCCTGGTAGCGCTTGAGGATCGAGTGCGTCCTGGCGATCGTTGCGCGTGTTTCCGGCGTGAACCACCGGTCGGCGATGCCCTCGATCCAGAGGCCCTCGCCATTGAAGAAGACACGCTTCACGGCCTGGACGTCGCTCCCCAGCGGATGGTCGCAGGTGATGATCTCGAACGTCTTGAAGGTCGGGATGGTGAACCGGTAGAGGTTCAGGTGCGTGGGAGATAACTGGTCGGACACGGAGCTGATGTTGTAGGTGAAGCTGCCGTCCTGGTACTGGCTCGTCACGTCAGGCGAGCTCTCCTCGGTATACAGCGCCGGTTCGCGGCCCAGCGCCTCACGGATCTTGGCGAGGAGGTCCCGCTGGCCCGGTGCCGGCGGCCACGGAACCGGGTGGCCGTGGTGCTCGGCATGACAGAGGTGCCCGGGGTCCGCGAAGCCCATCTCGTCCACGTAGTAACCCATGGCCCCGGTCAGCTCTCGCGTCCGCTTGTAGACACCGGCCAGGTAGTCCTGCCATTCGGGTACAGCCGAACACATGTTGTAGCTGGGCGCGAAGTACGGATAGGGCTTCCCTTCCCGGTCGAGGAGTTGATACTCCTCGCCGTGAGCCTTGCCATAGTTGCTCGGCGGGTCCACGAGATAGCCCTCGATGTACAGGCCGACAGGAATCTCCCGGTTCTGCACACCCTCAATGGCTTGGCCGAAGGCCTCGGCGCTGCCGATCTGCTCCCAGTGGTCGTAGTCCCCGCAGCGGCCGAACTCCTGGCTCCAGCCCCAATCGAAGATATGCAGGTAGTCCACGGCGCCGAAGGCCTCGATGTCGGCGTCCACGATCTCCTGGAAGCGGTACTGCTTGGTCTCGTTATCGAACATCCCGCTCTTCTCGGGGAGAGCGAAGTGCATGAACTGCTGGCGGAAGTTGAAGACCTCCCGGAACCATGCCTTCCGTGGCGCGGCGGGCCGGTACCACGTCGCCAGCCAGTCGCGATACGCCTGCCAGGCGCCATGCCAGTCGCCCTCGTTCGCCCCGATAACCGTCTCGACCGACTGCCACGTCTCACCGGGGCCCAGCGTGACCGTCGGATACTCGATGCTCATGTGGACGCCGTCGCCGTCCTTCGAGAGCCGCCAGTAGCGGAAGGTCAGGTCGGGGTCGCGGGTCATCAGGTACATGCCGACGCCGCTGTCCGGCCAGAAGACGCTCTCCACCTGGAAGGGAAACGCGCCGCTGTACGCCTCGCGGAGGCCGACGGGCACGTGGTTGATCACACAACCGCGCCGGGGGAAGAAGTACCAGTTCTCGCCCCAGCCGTCAGGGGTCACGATCGCGGGGAGGTCGGGGAACGTGGGCTGGATCTCGACGGGCGCCTCCCCCTCGTTCGTCAGCTCAAGGCGCAGAGCGATCCTGTTGGCACCGTCAGCGTCAAGGAGCAGCGAGCAGCCGATGCGGGTGTCACCGATCGTGGCGCTGCCCATCGCCCAAATCGGTCCGCCTTCCACGTCGGACTTCCGCATCGCAGCTGACCCGAAGTCGCCCATGGTCAGCGCACGTTCGCCGATCCTCACGCTGAAAAGCGAGCCATCGAGCGTCAGAGGCGGGAGCCCCTCCGGGCCAAAGGTCAGCCGCGCCCGGTCGAGCCCCTGCGTGATACGAACGAGTGCTTCCAGGTCGCCTGCTCGTTGGCCGATCAGGGCCCCGGACTTATGCTCCCCGCCGAAATCGCGCGAGAGGCGCGGAGGTTCAGCCACCTCGTAGGGGGTCTCCTCCGGCCGTTCCGTGCAAAAGCGGGCCTCGCCCGTGTTGGCCGTGACCGCGGCCAGGAAGAACCCGCCCCGGCGCATTCCGTCGTGCAGCGCGATGTTCTCCACGGGCTTGGCGGCTAGCGGACCCACGACATAGGCGTCGATGCCCGCATGGACGGCAAACTCGCGGGCCGGGCCATCGGCCGGGATGCGGGCCGGGATGAACTCGTCCACGGTGTCGTCCTCGTAGGTTACCTGAGCCACGAAGCGATGCGGATCGACCACGCGGCGCAACTGCCCGCCGCCGTAGGAGGGCTCCTCGGTTCGAGCGAAGCGCGCCCCCAACAGCAAGTACACCTCCGAAGCGCCGTGGCCGGCAATTACGTCGATCTTACCGGGGTCATTGTACGGAGTAGCGGCGACCCGTTGGCCATCATTCGGTAACTCGAACGTGACCCCACGTACGGAGACGAT
>CBFDAZ010000081.1:0-12091 GCA_965602825.1 uncultured bacterium | reverse complement strand
CGCCTGTCGATGCCGTCAACTGGGTGAATGCGAGCGCCGGAGCAAAGCTCTCGCGAACCGGAGAGATCAGATGCTGCCCATTCTGTGTGTCGGCACAATCGCTTTGAGCTCTGTCTGGGATGGTGTGACAATGGCCCAGGAACAGCCGGACCCGCCGCTGCGTGTTGTCCCGGTGGATGCGCTGGAGCGAGTGTTCCCTGACCGAGCGCCCAGCCCGGCGCAGTACGCGGAGGCGATCGCCGTTCCGTTGGGTGGGAGCGCCGCATTCCAGTTCGCGATCTCCTCACCGCGAGCGGGAACGGCGAAGCTCCGTCCGGAGGCCCTCCGAACAGCGGGAGGAGCCGCCCTCGACGCCACAGTCACGATCTACGAGGTCCTGCCCGTGACCGTGGAAGCCAACACCCGCCAGGCGGGCACCAAAGTCGGTGAACCAGCCGAAGACCGCCACCAGCCGTTCCTGGTCCGTCAAGCTCCCTTCCAGGCGGCTGAGGTGCTGGCGCAAACGGATGCGATCCACCTGCAGCCCGGCATCCACGGGGCCGCACTGTGCACTGTAGAGGTCGCGCGCACGGCCCAACCGGGTCAGTACAAGGGCACTCTAGTTGTCGAGTGGGAAGGCGAGAGCTTCGCAGCGCCTCTGGCGTTGGACGTTTACCCCACCGCGATCCCTGAGGATTCGCTCCATGCTTTCTCCCATTGGTTCAGCGCTTCCCCGGAGGATCTGGGCGGGGGCCCAGCGCCAGAGCCATGGAGTGAGCAGCATTGGGCGCTCATCGAGCGGATCGCGGGGCAGCTACATGCGCTGGGCGACACTGCTGTCCACACCCCGCTGATCGACGGCCCCGACCCGATGGTACGGACCATCCGGAAGCGCGACGGCAGCTATGACTTTGACTTCGGCCGCCTCGATCGCTGGATGCGGACCTTCCTCAGCGCCGGCTACACCACGATTGACGGCGCCTCGATCGGGGGCGGGCACTGGATCTCCCCACCGGACACCTATGTGACCCAGGAGGCGACGAGCACCACATCACTGCTGTTCCGTCGGGGGCAGGGCCTGGAGGACCTCGCGAAGCTTCGAGAGCAGTATGAGTGGCCGGAGTATCGGGATGAGTTCGCTCAGAGCCCCAGTTACCGACAGAGCGTGGATGAGTACGGCCGGTTCCTCGAGCAGTTCTTCGACAAGCTCTATGCCCATCTCCAGGAGAACGGTTGGGTGGCCGCCTACCGTCAAGGCCTGCTCGACGAGCCCCGCACCGTTCGGGACTATGCCTACCTCTCCAGCCTCTGCCGTCAACACATGCCGGGCGTCAAGATCGTCGACGCCATCCACGGCTATGGGGTGGAGCGCTACGAAGCGTTCTCGCCCCATGTGGATGTGTGGATCATGGAGATGGCCATCCTCCGTCAGCCCAAGAGCCAACAGATCATAGCGGAACGCCGCCAGGGGGGCCTGCAAACGGGGATGTACGTGCTCGGCAAAGCCTCCCCCTGGCCGAATCGACTGCTGGACCGGCCCCTCACTGACAACCGGACCCAGCCGTGGTTGATGTATCTGTACCAGGCCGACTACTACATCCACTGGGCTGCGAACCGCTATCGAGGCGTGGAAGACCCCTACAACCACTCCATCGGCCCAACCGGTCCCCTTCGCGACGGTCGCACGTACACCGAGACCGGTCACGCGCCCGGCAACAACTGGTTGCTCTATCCCGGGCCGAACGGTCTGCGTCCGTCCATGCGCGTGACAGCGTTCAGGGACGGCATCTTGGACTATGCGCTGTTGACGATGCTGGCAGAGCGAGACAGGCAGTCTGCGGATGCCATCGCTCACACAATCGTCCGCAGTGCGACGGACTACGAGACCAACCCGTCTGCCTACCATCGAGCACGCAGGGCCCTGCTGGAGGCTCTGGCGAAGTGAGCTTTGCGGCTCCCGGCCCAACGCCGTCCCCCGAAACCCGGAACTCGAAACTGCCGTGCCGCCGTCCTCGCCGTCCTCGCCGTTCCCTGTTCACTGCCGTCCCCTCGCGCCGTTGCCTTAGGAGCGCGGACGCCCTCGTCCGCTGGACTGGCTTGCGGTGGCCCCGAGGTGGTGGTCGCCCCGTCGGCCCGCCGTCGCCGCTGCTGTCATTCTGTATTCTCTATTCTGTGTTCTGTGTTCCGCCGTGCCAGCCGTTCCCTGTTCACCGTTCACCGTCGTCCCCCTGTTCACTGCCGTCCCCTGCCCACCCCTTGGTTACTCAAGGTCCAACCGAGCTGGACCTCCCGCGACTCCTCTTGATACCCACCGCGCACCGCGATCCCCCTGACCCCACCGGAGGTCTGTCCGTCCCACCTCGCGGACCCCCTACGCGCAAACCTCAAGTCAATGGGGGAAAAGCCATGACTCGCTCTGCGTCGGGTTTGTTACTGGTGATGGTCCTCTTGATGGCATTGGGCGTGGGTACCGCAGGCGCCGGACTCACAACACGGGTGAGCGTAGCCAGTAACGGCGCGCAGGGCGACAGGGCGAGCAGCACAACATCACAGGGAACACTCAACTGGACCGGACGCTACGTCACCTTCAACTCGGATGCCCGGAACCTCGTGCCGGGCGACACCAACAACCAGTGGGATGTGTTCCTGAAGGACCGGCAGACCGGCAAGACCAGGCTGGTAAGCATCGCGACTGGTGGCACCCAGGGGAATGCCAATAGCCTGGGCGGATGGCTCAGTACGGACGCGCGGTTCATCGCCTTCACCTCGCATGCCTCCAACCTCGTACCGGGCGACACGAACGGCTATCCCGACGCATTCGTCCACGATCGGCAGACAGGTCAGACCACACGTGTCAGCGTTGCGTCAGATGGCTCCCAGGGCAACCACGGGAGCGAGGCCCAAGGGATCAGCGGCGACGGGAGGTTTGTCGTGTTCGAATCCTGGGCCAGCAACCTGGTGCCCAATGATACGAACCAGTACAACGATATCTTCGTGCGCGACTGCATCGCCAACACGACGACACGCGTGAGTGTGGCGACGGGTGGCGGGCAAGGCAACGCCAACAGCTACTACTCGTCGATGAACACCGACGGGCGCTATGTCGCCTTCAGTTCCACTTCCTCCAACCTCGTTCCCGGCGATACGAACAGCAACCTCGACATCTTCGTCCATGACCGCGCTCTTGGCCAGACTGTGCGCGTCAGTGTGGCATCGGATGGGACGCAAGCCGATTACCCCTCCTACCACCCGGCAATCAGTGGCACCGGACGCTTCGTCGCCTTCGACTCCGTCGACACCAATCTGGCGCCGGGCGACACGGGCGTCGCGCCGGACGTCTTCCTCCACGATCGCCAGACGGGCCAGACAACGCGCGTGAGCGTCGGGCCCGCGGGGCTTGAAGGCAATGGCAGGTCCGAATGGCCCGTGCTCAACGCGGACGGCCGGTACATCGCGTTTGTCTCAGAGGCGAGCAACCTCGTACCGGGGGACACGAACAGCGCCTCGGACGTATTCGTGCATGACCGTCGGGCGGGCCTGACGACGCGCGTCAGCGTTTCGTCGACGGGTGGGCAGGGCACGGGCGTATACTCCCACCTGGGTATCAGTGCCGACGGGCGGTTGGTGGCCTTCTCCTCGCTCTCCAGCGGACTGGTTCCCGGTGACACGAATGGCCAGAGCGATGTATTCGTTCACGACCGCCTGGCCGGCGTCCTGCCGGATATGTGGATCTCGGCGCGCGGCGTCTGGGTCGGGGATGACATCTACAACACCACAGGGAGGGGGCAGTCCCAGGGCCGAGTCGTCGCAGTCGGCGGCACGGCGAAATACCGGCTGAAGATCCAGAATGACGGCTCCGAGGCCGGCCAGGTCCTCATCCAGGGGACCGGCGGCACGGCCGACTGGCAGGTGCAGTACTTCGACCGAGGAAGCACCGGCGGAGCGGACGTCACGGCGCAGGTGACTGGCGCTGGCTTCCAGACACCGACCATCAATCCGGGCGCCTCCTTGATTGGCCGGGTGGAGGTGACCCCACTGAGCGGCGCAGCGAGCGGGAGCAAGTACACCGTTGCGGTCTCGGGAACGCCTGTCGGCTCCCCAATGCCGGAGGATGTCGTCAAGGCGAACACGACGGTGCGTGCGTCGCCGAACAGCCCTCAGATCGCCACTCTGGCGGCAGTACCCACGGCTGGCGGGGCTGAGGTCGTCTTCAGCCTCTCGGCGCCGGCCACCGTGACCGCCCGCGTCTTCAACATCGCCGGCCGACCGGTGAAGACCCTCTGCCACGCCATGGACTGCGTGGCCGGGAGCAACACACTCCTCTGGAATGCACAGGGGGAGAATGGCCTTACCGTACCGAACGGGACGTACTTGGTTGAGGTGACGGCGAAGACGGGGGAGGGACCGCAAACACGCGCGCTAGCCCAAGTGCACCTGGGCAGGTGAGCAAACGGCTTATGTCGAGGGTGGGGGGTGGAGGAGAATGCGACAACGCAGTGCCCCTGTCGCATTCCCTCAAAGCAACGCGCCAGCCTTGCCGGAGCAGGTGAGGGATCGTGAACCGCGCCTCTACGAGGGATGCCGCACCGGGGATCGAGGACCGCCGCCGTCGGTCCGGGGATGAACGCGACAGGCGAGGTCGCCTGTCCTACCACGACTGGAGGAAGGCGGCGAAGGCGGCCGCAGCCTCGGTGGGGCTTGAGGGGTCGGCGGTTGTCTTGACGCGGAGCACGTCCGGCACGTCAGCGCCTGCGAAGATCGATTGCGACCAGGCGAGGGCCTCCCGGACGGTCGCTTCGGGCGCCGGACCGCGTTGAGGAGCGACGGAGTCCAGCCACACCACCGGCCGCGGCGCGACCAGGGCCGGGAGATCGGGGAGGTCGTAGTCGCGCAAGGCGCCGGGGACCCAGAAGTAGCCCTGGACCTCGTAATGCTGCGCGCTGACGACGGCTTTGTACGAGGTCAGCGTCCGCCGGCAGGCGACGGCGGCGATCCGGTCATCCAGGGCCGCTGCTACCATCGCCCACACGCCGCCCAGGCCCTCGCCGACGACAGCAACGGGCGCGTCGGCGTACTCGCCCTGGGCTCTCAACCAATCGACGGCGCGGCCCAGGTCGAAGGCGCGCATGGCGAGCATCGTCGTACTCCCGTAGGCGCAGTTGATGGCGGCGACATCGCGCGACCACTGGGCCGGATTGTAGCCGCGCGAGGGTGAGGGCGGCGGCTCCGGCGACGGATCGGCCTCCCCCACGCCCCGCACATCGACCGACAGCACGCGGCAGCCCTGCCTCGCCAGCTCCAGCGGCAGCGCCGTATTATCCATCGACGACGGCTTGCCGGCACCGGAGGCGTGGAGGACAATCGGCCGGCTCGGGTCAGCATCCTCGGGCAACAGCAGCAGCGCGGGCAGCTCGATCCCCGGCTCGGAGGCGATGAGCAGCTTGCGGACGGGGATGCCCTGCCAGGCGACCTCTCCGGCGGCGCGCGCGCCCGGCGCCTCCTGCGCTTCTGCCGCCCGCGCACCGAGGCGCGAAACAACGGCCTGCTTGAGCGAGGCGACGGCCGCCTGAGCCTGCGGGGCACTGGCAGGCGTGATCCGGTCGGGGGATATCTTCTCGGCCAGCTTCGCGGTGATCGTCCGCCCGCTCTCGCCGCCGAGAGATGTGAGCGTCAAGCCGCTCTCGGTGCACCAGAGGGCTTCGGCGGACTCGGGCGCCAGCTCCGGCTCGGCGCTGCCCTCCGCTTCCTTCCCGAGCCAGCGGTTCAGCCACTCGTAGGCGGCCTCGCGCTTCGGCTGCTTCATGTCGTGAACGCCATCGACGAGCACGAAGCTGAGCCGTTCCTCGTCGGCGCCAAGGCCCCCGTAGAACCGGAGCATGTCCTCGTACTTCGTGCGGTGCCCGCGTTCCTCGCCGGAATCGCGGCCGACGATGAAGCGGCACGGCCGGGGTGCGATCAGGCTCAGAAGCCGCCGGTCGAAGAGGTTCGAGCCGGTCAGGTAGACATTCTCGCAGGAGCCGCCAGGGTGTGCGGCGGCGCAGACGTCGATCCGCTCGTCATACGCCATCGTCAGCAGCGCCATCTGCCCGCCGCCCGAGTTGCCGACCACGGCCAGCTTCGCTGCGTCTACTTCGGGCCGCGAGACGAGGTAGTCGCACGCCCGGTGCATGTCCCACGTGCGGTGGCCCGCCAACGACCGCCCGACCAGCCACGAGGGGCGGAGAAGCTGATGGTGCTGGCTGACGGTGAGGGGCACGGTGGGTTTGCCGGTGTCGGGGTCGAAGTACTCCGACCGCTCGCCCTGGCCCATCGGCTCGACCGCCAGGACGCAGTAGCCCTTCAGCACCAACCCCAGGCAGCACTCGTGGTACAGGTGATAGCCCTTCCCCTCGCCCGCGTGGCCGCAGGTGAACAGCACACCGGGCGCAGGAAGCTCGCGGTTCTTCGGAACGTAGAAGTTGCAGGGGACGTAGTAGCCGGGCTGGGACTCGAAGACGAGCTTCTCGATGGTGTACTCATCGCGCTCAATCTCCCCGACGATCTGCGGGTTGAGGGGGCGTTTCTCGCCGAAGTCCCCCAGGATTCGCGGCAGCATCGCCCGCGTCTCGGCCTGCCGGCGCCGCCAGTCGTCGGGCGTCTTCAGTCCAGACAGGTCGGCTTCCCGTTGCTCCTGAAGGGGCTTCGTGAAGTGAGCCGCGATGTAGGAGTGAAGTTGGGACCGGAGCGCCTTGCGCTCGAGGGAGGTCGGGTAGCAGAACAGCGACGGCGGGAGCTGAGTCGCCTCCGCAGGCAGCAGCTCCCCTTCGAACGACCCAACCGGCGCCAACCGGAGGCTGGCAATCCGGCACTGTTCGCCCTCCTCAACGGACACGTCGAGCAAGAGGCGGCTGTGATGCTGAACGTTGATCCCCCGAGCGCCAATCTCCGTCCAGGTCAGCCCTGCGGTCCGGGCCGGCTCTGCCGTGGGGCCAGCCCTTTCGACAGGCGCGACCGGCTGGCCGTTGACCGTCAGCGCCATGCCGGTGGCACCGACCGGCTTCTCAGCGTACCGGACGGTCACGTCGTACCGGGCCGTGTCGCCGGTGAACCAGATCTCGGCCTGGCGCGGGGCATCGCCCGCCTGAGGCCGCAGGACCCTCCGGTTCGCCCACCTGATGGCACGGATACCCGCCAGCCGGTCGAAGTCGTCGGCCCCGTAGACGATCGGCGGAACGGGCTCAGGCTTTGGGTCGCCGTCCCAGATCTCACCGTGGAGTTCGATGTCGTCATACCAGCCGGTTCCGGGGCCGTCCTTCTCGCAGTAGACCATCGAGAAGGCCGCGCTGCCGGGGACCCGCGTCCGCAGGCTCACATGCGTCCAGGGCGCCTCACCCATGACCGTGCTCGAGGCGGGCTGCTCGACGATCTCGCCCTTCGGGCCGAGGAAGTACAACCTCAGGTAGGCCGTCCCGTCCCCGCCGGCGTGGCGCACCCAGCCCGAGAGCTCGGCGGCCGTTCCCGGGCGCAGGCGGATGTCGCGCAGGTGGCCCGTCCGCCAGCGGCTTCTTGTGTCGGCGCGGTTGGTGATACGCAGGCAGCGCTGGCCGCTGTGGGGCTCGTCGATGACCCAGGCAAGCTCTCTCTCGCCGTCGGTGGGTGTGCGCTGATGCCAGAAGGCGGGGGCGCCGCCGTCGGGTAGCTCGAAGCCGGGGTTGGGGGCGAAGTTCCGATCGGCTTGCTGGTTAAGCACAGGTGGCACAATCAGGAGGCACGGCCACACGGGGAGCATGGGCGATCCCTCGCTTACGCTGGCGGAGTGCCGGCGCCCAGTGGGTTCGACAGACACGCCGGAGCAACCTGGTGGCGCGGCTGCGAGGGTATTGCGCGAGTTTGGGGAACGTGCGTGTTAACATAACGTAACGTGCGTCCGGCGAAGCTCTCCGGGGAGGTGGTCGCGTGGCCCACGTGGCTCAGGCTCACGACGAGCTGCTGGCAGATATCAACTCAACAGAGACCGTTGACGGGAAGGCAGCCTACTGGTGGCTGGGGCAGCTCAGCTTCGTGGTGAAGGTCGGCGACGTGGTGATCTACCTCGATCCCTATCTCGCCGAGAACCCGGCCCGCCAGACCGGGCCGCTCTTGACGCCGTCGGCAGTGACCAATGCCACCATCTGCACCGGCAGCCACGATCACGGCGATCATATCGACCCGGAGACCATCCCCGGGATTGCCTCAACTTCGCCCCGGTGCAAGTTCATCGTTCCCAATCCCCACGCCGCGCGGATGACGGAACTGGGCTGCGCTCCCGAGGCGACTGTGGGTCTTCGCCCCGATGAGACGGCGGTGGTTGCGGGCGTGACGATCACGGCGATCAAGGCGAAGCACGAGTTCTTCGACGAGTCGGAGCTGGGCTTCCCGCACCTGGGGTACGTCTTCGAGGCGAGCGGCGTGTGCTTCTACCATTCCGGGGACACGCTCATCTATGAGGGGTTGATCGCCGCGCTGCAGCGGTGGGAGAAGTTGGATGCGATATTCGTGCCCATCAACGGGCGAGACGGCAAGCGGTACCGCTCGGGTTGTCTGGGGAACATGACCTACCAGGAGGCCGTGGACCTCGCGGGCGACGTTCGGCCCCACCTGGTCATCCCGGGTCACTACGACATGTTCGCCAACAACCAGGCAGACCCCGAGGCGTTCGCGGACTACCTGCAAGCGAAGTTCCCGGATATCCCGTGCTGGATAGGGCCAGCCGGTCAGAAGGTGGTGTTCGGGGGGCCGTGGTCGGACAGCAACTGGACGGCGTGATACCCCCCGGACAGCTACGGCGTCGGAGGTAGAGCTCCGACCTACGGGACGGCGAGCCTTCCAGGCGGAGGGCTCTCGCCGGGAGCTGCCGGGTAGCCGAAGCTCAGTGACTGCCGACCGGCTACCCTTTCCTGGCTGCTGCGTACATCGACCGGAGAGCCTCGCCTGCTCTCTCACCCCCGTACAGCAAGTACACCGGCTCCCGCGCCAACAGAAGCACAATCTCACCATCCGGAGCTTGTGCCCTGGACTCGTTCCCCATCACGTCGATGACGGTGAGGTCCTCTGCCTGCGCCCCCTCGGGCAGCGGCAAGCGAAGCTGCTCGCGGCGGGAGAAACTGTCGAAGGTGGCGTACTGGACGGCCGTTGCGCTGTTGTCGGCTTCGAAGATGAAGACCTCCAGGTCACCTCGTGAGATGCGCGTCTTGAAGGTCTTGCCCTCGATGGCCAAGGCTAAGGCGGCGTGGGCGGCGGCGATGGGCTTGAGCATCCGGCCCTCGTCCCACATGCCGCCTTCCGCGGGCGAATCCTCGAAGACGCGCGGCTTGGGGAAGGTCTGCTGGCGCCACGGATCGACCTGCGCATAGTAGAAGACCCGTTCCACGCCGTTGGCGATGTTCTCCATGTACATGCGCACCAGCTCGAAGCACGCGTTGCGGAAATGGTAGCGGGCCTCGGGCTCCAGCTTCTCGCGCCGGATCTGATCGAGGAAGCTGGTGCTGGGGATATTGGCCTCGCTGTTCCAGATCGGGCCGGTGACGCCGTGGCTGTCCAGAAGCTCCCGGAGCTTCGGCATGAGTTCGCGCGCGATGTCCGGCTCGGCGTAGTGGATCGAGAGGGCATCCATGGACTGCACGCCGCCGGCGTCCAGCATTCGCTCGATCCAGTCCAGCCTGCGGGCCCAGACGCCGCCGCCCCCGATCACCAGGCACTCGGGATCGGCGCGTTTGGCTTCACGATAGGCGATCTGCAGCAGCTCGGCGTACTGCTCGGGTGTGCCACGCCAGAAGCCGGCATAGTGCGGCTCGTTCCAGACCTCCCAGTGCTTGATGCTGCCCTTGTAGTGGTTCACCGTGGTGAACACGTAGCGAGCGAAGGCCTCCCAGTCTCCAGGCGGGTACTGCCTCGGGTGGCCCGGATCATCTGGCTTGGCGCTGGAGGCCCACGTCGGGGTCTTGCAGAACTCGCCGAGGGTCGAGAAGCCAAGGGCGTCGAGCCGGGTCTGGGCGCCGTCGTAGGGCCAGAGCCACTGGTCGGGGCCGTCGGGCTGGATGCGCTCCCACCACGCGGTCTGCAGGGCATCGTGGCAGCGTGCCCACTGGATGCCGATTTTGCGCCCGGCCTGCAGGTGCCACTCGAGGTTGATCCCGTCCATGTGGCCGCCGAAGTAGGAGTTCGGGTTGGAGGGCGCATCGTAGAGGGCTTCGGGCAGGACGGTGAAGCTGCCCAGGTCCTCGAGCCAGCCCATGTCGTCCGCTGACCTGCCTGCATATAGCGCAATCTTGAAGCAGCCGCGGGCCGGGGGAGTGAACGTGACCTGGAACTCCCGCTCCTCGCCCCCTGCCAGGGACACGGACTCGCTCTTCTCGTCAACCGTCCGCTGCCAGATATCGATCAGGCGGTATCTGAGGACCAGGTCCGTCGGTTCCTCGACCGGGTTCTTCAGCCTGAACTTGAGCCCGGCCGGCTCGCCATCCACGTAGATGCTGTCGGGACTCATCCACCTGACCCACGTGACTTCGGCCAAGCCCTCCGGGGCGGGCGCGGGATGCACCTCGTACGGCCACTCGCTCAGGTCGGGCTCGTCGGAAAGCGAGGTGTCTGTCCACGCCAGGTTCGTCCCCCAGCCGCTCATCAGAGCATAGTCACCGTCGGCGGGGACGGGTGCGGTGTCCTCGTACTCGACGAGCTTCTTGTCGTCGATGAAGCCGTGGAGTCTGTTGCCGACAATGGCGAGGCGAAGCTCGAAGGCCTGGGTGTTGTGGGGGTAGATCGAGTAGTCCTTCGCCTCGTCAACGAGCTGCCATTCATCGTCGATCAACCGGTGGAGGCCCAGGCGCACGAACTGGTTGTTGATCTCCAGCCGGTACACGCCCCGCGCCAGGATCGCCGACCAGTGACAGTCACGCGCGTTGCGGACAGTCGCGCGGAAGGTGCCGTCGCCATCGTGGCGCACCTTCAGGGCCGCGTACGGATTGGTCTGCTCGCTCTTGACCGTCAGCCAGCCATCCTCAATCTTGTACTCCGCGCCAGACAGAGCCCAGTCGGCAAGGTCTGCCACGCCGTCGGGTAGGGCCGCGAAGCTGCTCTGGTGCAGCACGGCAGCTCGACTGGGGGAGGGTAGGGCGACGGCTGCGAGGAGGATGCTCATCAACGTGGACATGATGCCGCTCCGAAGGTGCCGTAGTCTCGTAGTGCCGACAAATCCCCTAACGCGTCACCGTGGCGGGCTGGAAAGCCCGCCGGCACGACGGCCATGTCAATGGTCCTGGAGCGCCCCACAGCGACAGAGATGGTTGCTCCATCACTTGTCGATCGTCACCTGCGGCGGGTCGATGAGGTCGAGGTAGCGAGCGTCGATGTCCTCCGGCGAGGGCGGGTCGCCCTCGACGATGTAGAGGCGGTAGCGGAGCTGTAGGGCTTCGTCCGCCTTGAGGCTATGGGTGAAGAACGCGCCGAAGCGACCGTACTTCCGCTCCTCGTCGGAGTAGTCGGTTGGTCGCGGGTTGTCGGGATGGTTCATGTGGGCGACGGTGAAGCGCGAGTCACCGAGTGCGTACGACATCGCCGACCAGGGAATCTCGGGAGCGGTCGGGCGCTCCACCCCTTCGGGCGGATGGAGGTAGTGGGTCTCGCTCTCCCGTTCGCTCACCTCGTTGGCGGCACGATACTGGAAGCCTGCGTGGTGCATGTCGCCATTCAGGAGGATGTCGCCCACGAGGGAGCGGAGCCTGGTGGACCACTCGAGCAGCCTGGCCGGCGAGTCCTGGCGGAAGACGGTCAGCGTGCGCTCCTCCTCGATCACCGGGTTACCGTCCGCATTGCACCAGTTGATCTTCGACGTCTCATGGGCGAAGACGGGACCAGCCATCTGGTTGATGAAGCCGGCGTGCTGCTGCGAGATATTGGGCCTGGGAAGGTGCCAGAAGTCCAATGTGGCCTCACCGATGGTCGTCTTGTTCCAGCCGACGAACAGGCCGCGATGGTGCGGGTACTTCCCGCCGCTGCCCTTGGTGATGAGGTTCTCGCCGGCTGCGTCGAAGACATGGTGAAACACCTTCTTCGTCTCCTCGTGGTCATCGGGGCTGTAGGTGAGGTACCTGAGCCG
>CBFDAZ010000080.1:0-12292 GCA_965602825.1 uncultured bacterium | reverse complement strand
GTGGTATCGGCATACCCATGTGGGCCGACTACCTGAACCGTCAGACGCCGGCACGTACACGCGGGCGCTTCTTTGGCTGGGCGTTCGCAGCCGGAAGCCTGGCGGCCGTGGTGGGAGGCTTGTTCGCGCAGCGAGTGCTCGACCGGCTGGCCTTCCCCGGCAGTTTCGGCCTCTGTTTCTTCGCGGCGGGGACTGCGATGTTCGTTGGTGTGTTACCCTACATGCTGGTGCGTGAGACGCCAGTGGAGCCCACGCGGTTCGGCTCGGCGCGGGACTTTGTTCGCCACGTGACAACGGTCCTTATCCGTGACAGCGGACTTCGTCGCCTGGTAGCCGCACGTTACGTGATGGAAGCCGGGGTCATGGGTGCGGCGTTCTACGCGGTCCGCGCGCTGCAAGTCTGCAGCCTCCCCGATAGCGCGGCCGGCACTTTCACCGTTATCGCGACGGCGGCCCAGATCCCGGCGATGCTGGCAGTGGGGAGTATTGGCGATCGGCGGGGCTTCCGCCTGGTCCTGGCATCCGGTGGGGCGCTCGGAGTGCTGGCGACGCTGGTCGCCCTCCTGGGCCGGACGCCGTGGCACTTCTACCTCATGTTCGTGTTCGCTGGGCTCGTCTTTGCCTGCGACCTGGTCAGCACAATCAATCTGGTCATCGAGCTATCTCCCGACCGTGACAAGACCCTATACCAAGCCACCTACAACACGCTCCTGGTGCCCGTGCGCGTCGCCTACCCGCTGCTGGCGGGCTGGTTGGCCGAGGGGCCGGGGCTACCGGTTCTCTTCAAGGTTGCTCTTCTCATGCAGGCACTCGGGGTCGTCATGGTCCTGATGCTTGTCAAGGACCCGAAAGGGCCACCCGGTCCGCGGGGCGAAGAGGTCTGACGGGAGACCAATCAGCGTCGTCGCTCGCGCCATCATGCTTCTCAGGAATGGGGAAATGCCGGCGAATCGCCTGTCCGTCATTGCTGCCGTTGTCGTGTGCTCCGTGGCCTGCCCCTGTGCGCTGGGGCAGGAGCCTGTTTTCGCATCCCTCGACGAGATGGAGGGCGACGTGGCTGCGAGGTGGCGCGACGTTAGCGGCTCAGCGGCAGCCACGCTGGAGCCGGATGAGGAGATCGTGAAGGACGGCGAGCAGTCCGGCCGCTGGGACCCGGCGACCGCTACCAGGCAGATCTACCTGGCCGGACCGGACATGCCCACCGACTGGCATGCCTTCGGCGCTCTGGAGCTATGGATCCACTCGGAGAAGGCGACGGGCGGCGTGTTTGCCATCATCGTGCAGTCGGAGAACCCGACGACCGAGGGGGAGGACTACTACCGGTGTCTGGTCCCGGTTGACTGGGAAGGCTGGCGGTTCTTTCACCTGGAGCCTCGCAGCTTCCTGCCGGCCCGGCAACCGGTCGGCTGGCGGCAGGTGGACACCCTGCGAATGGCGATAGGCGAGTGGAGCGACCTGAAGTACGTGCCCGGCACCGTGCTGCGGTTCGACGCTCTCCGGTTGGTGCGGCCCCCGTACAACTCCGAGCGGAGGCTGCTGTTTGACCCCGACACTGACTGGTGCGCCTGGTGGCCGCTCAGCTACGCTGTG
The DNA here is from genome assembly GCA_965602825.1 of uncultured bacterium. GTDB lineage: Bacteria > Armatimonadota > Zipacnadia > Zipacnadales > VGFC01 > CBFDAZ01. The sequence goes on along the minus strand of CBFDAZ010000080.1, from coordinate 10,702 downwards.
GAACCGGTCAAGACGGGCCGCTACGTGGCGGAATGGCTGATAGGCGATGACCCCGGGGCCGTCTCCAATCGTTCAGTGCCTGCCGATTGGTCGGGCAGCAGCCATCTGAACCTCTGGTTGCACTGTGAGGATGTGCGAGGCAGCACGCTTGGGGTACGGGCCTACTCGGACCGGCAGGACAGCGAGGAACGCGACTGCTACCAAGCCGCCGTGCGCATCGACTGGGAGGGATGGCGGCTGCTCTCTGTCCCTCTGGCCGATCTCGAGCGGCAGTTCCGGCCGGCCGGTTGGCAATCGGTAGGCGAGCTTGAGCTCGCCTTGACCTGGACGGGCGCTCCCGGCGATAACGCCCGCATCTGCCTGGATGACATCTGGCTCAGCACGCGGGCTGAGACCGAGGAGACCTGGGCGAGCGATATGGGGGTGGTCGGCGGGCTCCAGAATGACGTCGCGCCCAGCATTGCCGCGCCGCCGGGCACGGAGGACAACGGAGCGGGCAGCGATCCCGGCCAGGAGACGGACGTGGCGCGGCTTCTGGGAGAAGCGCTGGAGGCCAAGAGGGCCGGGGACCTGGAGTTGGCCTTTACGAAGTACATCGCCGTTCTCCTTCGGCACCCCGAGCACACCGAAGCTCACTGGGGCTTGGCCTGGGTGCTGGCGACCAAAGGCGAGAAGGAAGCGGCGTTGGAGCATTTTCAGAAGGTCGTGGAGTTGTCGGATGACCCGCAGCGGGTCAAGGAAGCCCAGGCGGCGATCACACGGCTGAAGGCGGAGGCGGACGGATGAGACTCCTGTTGTGGCTCGGAGTCCTCGCGGCCGGCACCCCGTGCGCTGCGGACGGCACGTGGCGCGAAGAGGAGCTGCCTGTCACCTATGTGACGGACGTCCTGGTGCTCGGCGGCGGCCCATCGGGGTGCGCCGCGGCTGTCGCTGCGGCCCGCAATGGCGCGGGCGTGCTGCTGGTGGAGCAGTACGGCCACCTCGGGGGCATGGGTACGGCTGGTGGGGTCAATGTCTTCATGTCGTTCACCCACATCGGTGGCATATTCCGCGAGGTTCTGGCTCGACTTACCGAGTGCGGGGGACGGCGTGGGGGCGAGTTCAACCCCGAGATGCTGAAGATCGTGCTCGACGACATGGTGCTGGAGTCGGGCGTCAAGCTCCTCCTGCATACGAAGGGGATCGGTGTGCTGACCGAGTCGGCCGAAGCGCCCGGTGGCTCGGTGCAACGGACCGGTTGGCGCCGCGTGCGCGGTGTCGTGATCGACAACAAGTCCGGCACGCAACTGGTGAAGGCCAGGGTCTACATTGATGCGACGGGTGACGGCGACCTGGCGGCCTACGCCGGGGCTGCCTACGAGGTAGGGCGTGAGGGGGATGCCCGGACGCAGCCGATGACGATGATGTTCCGGCTCGGCGGGTGCGAGTGGGCTGGCGGAGGTATCGCCGGCAACCCAGCCCTCGAGGGCATCCACATGAGCATGTACGTGCTCCCAAACCCGGGTGAAGTCCTGGTCAACATGACGCGGGTGAGCGGCCTCTCCGGCGTCTCCGGCGAGGACATGACCCAGGCCGAGATCGAGGGCCGGCGGCAGGTCCGGGATGCCGTCAAGCTGTTGCGCGAGAGCGTGCCTGGCATGGAGAACGCGTTCCTTATCGCGACCCCCAGCCAGATCGGGGTGCGGGAGACCCGGCGCATCACCGGCGCCAAGGTCGTCAACGAGGAAGACCTAATGCAGGGCCGCCAGTTCTCGGATGTCGTCGCCCGCAGTTCGTACCCCATTGACATTCACAACCCGGCGGGCAAGGGCGCGCGGATCGTGCGCCCCAAGCAGCCCTACAGCATCCCCTACCGGACCCTCATCCCTCGCGGCCTCAGCAACCTCTACGTCACCGGCCGGTGCATCTCGGCGACTCACGAGGCCATGTCAGCCATCCGCATCCAGCCGACCTGCTACGCCTTGGGCGAAGCGGCGGGCACAGCGGCCGCTCTCTGCGTCCGTCACAACTGCAGCCCCTGGGACATGGGCCCCCACCTGAAGGAGCTGCAGGCAACGCTGGTTGAGCAGGGGGCCGATCTGGGGCCGTACGGTGCGCGGCGAGTAGGCCTGGAGCAGTTGTGGCGGCGGAACGTGGCCCGGTACGGGCGGGAGTACCGGGTGCAGCGTCGGCCCTTCGTCGATGTCCCGATGGACAGCCCGCTGTTCGAGGCCGTCGAAGTCATGCGCCGGCGCGGGATCACCACGGGCGTCGGAGAGGGCCGTTACGGGCCTGACGCGGTGGCCAGCCGGGCCATTGCGCTGGCCATACTCGGCCGCGCCGCTGAGGAGAGTCTCGGTCCGCTGGAGGCCGACGTCGCTCCGGCTCTGCCAGCCGGTCTGTCGGGTCAGTGGTGGTCCCACGAGCTGTCCGTGCTGGTCGCGCACGGGGCCGTGCTGCCCGAGGAGCCTGACACGCTCCGGCCGGATGAGGCGTGCACTCAGCGGGAACTCCTTGGCTGGACACTGCGGCTGGCTCGTGCGGCCGGCGTGGACGGACTCCCCGGCGAAGAACCGACTGACGAGGAGTTGACGGAGGCGGCCGTCTCTCGTGGCATGGCTCTCGCCGAGGGACCGTACGCCGTCCGCCTGGAGGCGCCTGCAACGCGGGGCCATGCCGGATTGGCCGCCGCAGGGCTCTTGGAGCTTGTCACAGCGGGAGAAGAGGTTGGGGGGCGCCCGGACTGATACAGCGATCCTTCATCCACCTGCCGAGCATCGGGTACGGTACCGAGCGCAAGCTCTGGCGAGGCGGCATCCGGAGCTGGCAGGACTTCCTTGCCACCGGCGCCCCGATCCGCGGCATATCGGCGCGCCGGTGGCACGATCTGCAGGATGACGTGCGGGCGTCATTGGCCGCGTTGGAGGTCCTGGACCACCCGTACTTCAGCAGCTGCCTGCCCCCTCGCGAGCACTGGCGCGCCTTCGAGCGCTTCCGCCGGAGCGCGACCTACCTGGACATCGAGACGACCGGCCTTGGGAGCTGGGCCGAAGTGACGGTCGTGGGGCTATACGACGGTGTCAAAACCCGGACATACATCCACGGCGAGAACATGGACGAGTTGGAGGAGGACCTGGCTCGCTTCGGTCTGATCGTGACCTACAACGGCGCGACCTTCGACCTGCCCTTCCTGCGACGGCGCTTCCGCCGGGTCGAGTGGAATCACCTGCACCTGGACTTACGGTACCCGCTGAGGCGCCTTGGGCTCCGGGGTGGGCTCAAGTCGGTTGAGCGGGCGGTCGGGCTCAAGCGCTCGCCCGACATCGCGCACCTGGACGGCTTCGACGCCGTTCGTCTGTGGCAGGAGTACCAGGCCGGGAGCGACGAGGCGCTCGATCTCCTCGTGCGGTACAACACCGCCGACATCACGAACCTCGAGGTACTGGCCGAGCGCGTCTACGCTCAGTTGAGCGAAGAACTGGTCCGCCAGATGGGCGAAGGCCCGGCTACTACCCGGCCGGGCCCTCAGTCAAGCGTATGACTGCGCGGTCGCAATGGCGGCCGTGTTGCTCGCCCTCACTCCTGCGCCTCAGGGAACTCCACACCCACCGCGTGCCGGGAGAAGTAGCTGCGCGCCACGCGCCTCACGTCGCCCGGCGTCACCTTGTCCACTTGCCTGGTGAACTCCGGGGCCAGAGGGTGGGGCAGATCCAGCAGGACCGACCGGCTCATCAGCAGCGCCCTCGTTGGGTGCATGTCGAAGAGCACGGCATAGGCGTTGCGCACGTAGTCTTTGGCCCGCTGCAGTTCCTCCGGACTCGGCGTCTCTGCCGCCAGCTCCTGGAACTTCCCCAGGAGCGCCTCACGCACGTCCTCGACCCGCCGCGGGGAGGCGTACGCGTGCACGGCCAGGTGGCTCTGGAGGCTGAGAGGGGGCGGGATGCTCTGGATGAACTTGTTCTTCTTGGCCTCCTCCAGGGGGAAGGGCAGGCCCAGGCTGTCCCAGAGCTCGTCATCATCCTCGATGCGACCGGTGGCCGCCCCGTTGCCCCCAAGCAGGGCGTGGACGACGTACGCCACGGGCAGGTCCGGGTCCCAACAGCCGGGCGCCGGTACCCCGACCACGACCGACGCGATGCCAAGCTGATCAGGCCCGCCCACCAACAGGTCAGCATTCGAGGCAACCTTCGAGTCCGAGGACTCGGACTCGCCGGGGGGCGGCGGAAGCGTTGGCTTGCCCGGTGGGAGGTCCCCGAACTGCCGCTCGACGTCGGCCCGCAGTTCATCGGCCGGAAGAGGCGCGATGACGCAGACGCCGGTCAGACTGGCGACGTAGTAGCGCCGATGGAAGGCGACCAGGTCAGCGACCGATATGTTGTCGATCGTCTCCAGGGTCCCCAGAGGGTAGGTTCTGCCGGGGCTATCGAGCAGTGCTGCCCGGAACAGGGCAATCGTCGAATCGGCTGGGCCCGTCTGAGTCCCCAGAATGGCGCTGCGAACCAACTCCACGGCGGCCTTGTGCACTTCCTCCGTGATTTCCGGCTCGAAGACGGCCTTGGGCATGAACGCCAGAGCGTCATCGAGTGTGTCGCTCGTGCCCGAGTACCCGAAGCCTACGTACTCCCAATCTGTGTTGATGGACAGGCCGGCTCCCACGTCATCCATGTCCAGCAGGAAGGCGAGCTTCTCGTCGGACTCGATCTGCTTGTCCCACGCGGCCCGGATGACGTGCTGCAGAACTGCGCGCAGACCCGCCTTGTTGGCGGGTTCACAGTCAGCGTTTGCGCGTACAGCGATCCCTATGGACGCCGCGTCTGCGCCACGGTCCTCGACCACACAGGCTTTCAGGCCGTTCTCCAGCGTCCAACGGACCGGCTCGGCCGCCCCCACGCTGTTCGCCGCCAGAGTGGCCAGAGCGACCCACGGCCCAACCGTATGAAATCGGGGCCCGGCGATCAACGCTCTCATACCTCACCCCCGGGCTTCGGCGGGCTGGGCGGCCGGAGGATGACCAGCACAAGCTTCTCAGGGCCAAGATAGCGGGCGGCTACCGTCTTCACGTCCTCGGTCGTCACGGCATTGACCGCGTCGATGTAGTCAATCGCGAACCGGTAGGAGTCGATCATCTCGTAGAAGCCCATCGATCCTACCTGATCGCTGTAGGCCTCGTTGGTGAAAGCGTAGGAGTTGCGAAGCTGGCGCTTCGCCCGCGCCAGCTCCTCCTCGGTTACCCCCTCGTCGGCCAGGCGCTTGAACTCAGCCATGACCGCCGCGCGAGCCTCGAGTTCCTTGTCGGGAGGCGCTATGGCGGTCAGGAGCACCAGCCCGTCGTCTCTATGCGTGATGAAATCCAGTTGGAACGCGGTGACCAGCTCCTGGGCCTGGACCGCGGTTGCCATTCGCGCCAACCGGCCCTCGCCGAGCAAGGTGTAGATGAGGTCCATAGCGCACACATCGCGCTTCTTGCGGATGCCGGGCCCGTGGAAGCCGAAAGCCAACAGGGTCGCCCTGACGTCCCGCGTGTCCACCTTGACTCTGGAGCTTGAGAGGGGAGGTTCCGGCGAGGGAGCTTCCCACTCGACCGCACGCTGCGGGTAGTGTCCGAAGGCCTCCTGGACCTCCGAGAAGACCTGCGATGCGTCCACGTCCCCCACCAGAATAAGGGCGATGTTGTTCGGGACGTAGAACCGGCCGTGGTACTCCTTCAGCGCCTCGGCCGTGATCTTCTCGACCGCCTCCTTGCTTCCCCCGACGCTCTGACCATAGGGGTGATTGGGGTAGGCGACCGCCCATGCAGTCTCCGCCAGGACCTCGAAGGCCCGTCCCTGGTGCTCGGCGAGCTCTTGGGTGATTATGTCTCGCTCCTTCTCGACGGCCTCAGGGTCGAGTTCGGCCTCCAGTAGCGTATGAGCCAGGACCGGCCAGACCTGAGTCAATGACTGAGGGCTGGTGACGATCCGAAGCAGCGTCCAGTCGCGGCTGGTGCTTGCATCGATCTGCCCGCCGCTGCCCTCGACCGCCGCCACGATTCCCGAGGGCTCTCCGTCGCCTTCACCCGTGCGGAACAACATGTGCTCGACGAAGTGCGCCATTCCGGGCAGGTCGGGGGGGTCGTAGAGCGATCCCGAGCGCACGTAAGCGCCGACGGCGACCACGCCCCAGCCATGCTCTTCCTTCACGATGGTGTGCAGACCGTTGGCCAGTGTGTGTTCCCTGATGTGCGAAGCGTCCAGGATCGGGGCCGGCTGGGCGGCCGCCATGGGGAGAATCAGCCCGACCAGGGCCATCGCAGCCAGGAAACGTACGTGTAGTCTCAAGCGACTATACCTCCGAAGTCGATGTGGGAGCCAGGTGCGCCCTTACTCAGCGCAAGGCCCGCTTAAGTACCTTGCCGGTGCCCGACCGCGGCAGATCATCGGCGAACACGACGGATCGGGGCACCTTGTAGGGGGCCAAGTGCTCGCGGCAGTGGCCGATGACCGCGTCCTCGGTGAGCGATTGCCCTTCCTTGCAGACGATGTACGCCTTGACATCCTCTCCGCGTCGTTCGCTCGGCGCGCCGATCACGGCGCAGTCGGCGACGCTGGCGAGCTGGTAGATCACGTCCTCGACCTCACGCGGATAGACATTCATGCCACTGACGATGACCATGTCCTTCTTGCGATCTACGATATACAGGTACCCGTCTTCATCCATATGCCCCATGTCGCCGGTGAAGAGCCACCCGTCGACGATCGTCTCGGCCGTCGCCTCTGGCGCGCCCCAGTAGCCCATCATCACATTGGGCCCGCGCACGCAGACCTCGCCGATCTCCCCCGGCGCCAGCTTGCTGCCCTCGTCGTTGGCGATGCTCAGCTCGACCCCGGGAACCGGCGGCCCCACGCTGCCGATTTTCTGGACGCCGTGCGGCGGGTTGACGCTCACCACAGGCGATGCCTCGGTCGGCCCGTATCCCTCGATCAGTGATGCCCCGAAACGCCTCTTGAACTCCTGGATGGCGACCGGCGGGCAGGGCGCGCCCCCGGTCACACAGAGCTGCAGAGAGCTGAGGTCGAACGACGGATCGTCGCGCATGTTCAGCAGTACGCCGTACATGGCCGGTACGCCGGCAAACACGGTTATGCGATATGCGCCGAAGGCCTGCATGACCTCGCCGGGGCTGAACCGGGGCAGCAGGACGATGTGGGCGCCCAGCATCAGCGGCAGGATCATGCAGACGGTTGCCCCAAACGAATGGAACAGAGGCAGAACGGTCAGGAAACGGTCCTCCGGGCCGACGTCGATCGCCTTGGCGCAAGCGGCGGCGTTGGAGACCAGGTTGTGGTGGCTGAGCATGGCGCCTTTGGGGCGTCCTGTCGTTCCGGAGGTGTAGATCAGCACGGCCAGTTCATCGTCGCCAGAGGGGCGGAGACATTCCGGTCTCACCGGCCCGGCACAGAGCTCCGATAGGGGGATGGCCTCGGGCACCTTGGTCTCGCCCCAGACGATCAGCCGGCTCAGAGACGGCACGCGCTCGGGCAGGGCGCTGAGTGTCTCGTCGAACAGGCTGGCGCCGATGATCGCAACGGCCTCCGCGTTGTCCAGGACGTACGAGACCTCATTCAGTCCCCAGAGCGTGCTGATCGGTACGACGACGCCACCGGCGCGGATGACTGCGAAGTAGCTGAGCACGAACTCCACCACGTTCGGCACCCACAGGCCGACGCGGTCGCCGCGGTTCACGCCTTGCTCCACCAGTGCGGTGGCCAGAGCCGACACGGCGCCGTCGAGCTCCGCGTAGCTCAGCGTGTGGTCACCAAGGGTGACGGCGGGGCGCTGCGGTCCGTTTTTCGCCGAACGCGCCAGCATCCCCGACAGGTCGCCTGTGCTCCCGGCGTAGCCCAATGTGTTCAGCCTCCCCCGTCGCTTGGTGCTCCGTACGGCCGCGGCAGTCATCTCGCGGCACGGCCCCGATCATAACAGACCGGTGCTGCGTGGTCAACGAGAAGGTCACTTGCGGGTCGCTGCGCCCTGGGGCCCTCCGCCGCGTTCCCGGCGCGCCAGGCGCTGGCGAGAAAAGGAGGGCCGTACAAGCGCGACGAATGACAGCATGTTTGTTCCCAGATCAAACGGAGGCACTTTACCCGTTGCGAGGCGTGACGTGGCGCTCAGTGGGCCTGGCCGTGCTCATCATCCCGCTGAACGCCTATTGGCAGATACAGATGGAGGTCGTGCGGTACTCCGCACACCCCACCACCGTCTCCCTGCTGTTCAACGCGATCTTCATCCTCCTCTTGCTGACGGCCGCGAACGCCGTACTGGCAAGGTACGCGCCCCGAAGGGCCCTCACGCAAGCCGAGTTGCTCACGGTCTACACCATGGTCTGCATCGGCTGCTCCATCGCCGGCCATGACGGCGTGCAGGTGCTCGTCCCCCAGATCCCCTGGCCCTGGCAGTTCGCGACCCCGGCCAACAACTGGGAGCAGCTCTTCATGGGGCACATCCCCACCTGGCTCGCGGTGCGGGATGAGAACGTCTTCCGGGGGTACTTCGAGGGCTCGACGAGCCCTTACCGGTGGGAGATCCTGAGCGGCTGGGGCGTGCCCCTGCTGGCCTGGGGAGGGCTGATCGTCCTGCTCCTGCTGGGGATGCTGGCGATCAACTCCGCCCTCCGGCGTCAGTGGCTGGATCGGGAGCACCTCATGTGCCCCCTCGTATCGCTGCCGCTGGAGATAACCAACCCGCGCGGCTCGATGTTCCGCAACCACATCTTCTGGATCGGGTTCGCGGTTGCGGCGGGGATCGACACGTGGAACGGCTTCGCCTTCCACTACCCGGTGATGCCTCGCATCCCCATAGAGCACCAGGACATGGGCGTCTACTTCAGGGGCCGCCCATGGAACGCGGTCGGGTGGACGCCGCGCTCCTTCTACCCGTTCATGATCGGCCTTGGCGTGCTGATGCCGACCGATTTCCTGTTCTCCTGTTGGTTCTTCTACATCTTCTGGAAGGTCGAGCGGATCCTGTCCACCGCCCTCGGCTGGACGGACATCCCCCAGTTTCCCTTCATCAACGAGCAGGCGTTTGGCGCGTACGCGATGTTCTGCCTCTACGGGCTCTGGACGAGTCGCCGGTTCCTGGCGGGCCTCGTGCGCCGGACGATCCAGGGCAGTGCCACGCTACTCGAGACGCCCCGTGACGCCGATGAGGGCATCCTCGATGATCGCAATGAGCCACTGAGCTATCGTGCCGCCGTCATCACCGGGGGGCTGGCCTTCATCGGGCTCGTCTGGTTCAGTTCGGCTGCGGGCATGCGCGTCTGGGTTGCCATCGCCTTCTTCGTGGTCTACTTCGGCCTCTCGCTTTCCATCACGCGCATGCGGGCGCAGTTCGGGGCGCCGGTCCACGATCTGCACTGGACCGGGCCGGATACGATCCTTCCCCTGGTTGGCGGAACGCGAAGCTTCACCGAGAAGGACCTGACCATCTTCTCGCTCTACTTCTGGTACAACCGCGCCTACCGCAACCACCCGATGCCCTTCCAGCTCGAAGGCTTCAAGCTGGCTGACCGCACGGGGACGCCGCTGAAGCCGCAGTTCTGGGCGCAGCTCATCGCTATCGTGGTGGGCACTGCGGCCGGATTCTGGGCGATGCTGCATCTGATGTACGGCTTCGGCGCGCGGGCGAAGTCCCGCATGTCCTTCGGCGCGGAAGCCTACAACCGGCTGGGCTCGTGGGTCGGGGCCCCCATAGCGCCGAACTGGATGGCGACGGGAGCCATCGGGGTTGGATTGGCCTTCACGCTGGTCCTCGAGACGATGCGCCTGCGTTTCGCCAACTGGCCCTTCCATCCCCTGGGCTACGCGATATCCGGCAGTTGGGAGATGAACCTGGTCTGGATGCCACTGTTCATCGCCTGGTGCCTGAAGGTGCTCTTCGTGCGCTATGGGACGTTCAAGTTCCTGCGCAAGATGATCCCGTTCTTCCTGGGCCTGATCGTGGGGCAGTTTGTCGTCGGCAGCATCCTCAACATCATCAGCATCGCCCTGGGCATCCCGAGCTACATGTTCTGGCAGTGAGGCTGTTCCACGCCAACGAACGGCCGAGCTGCGTATCGGAAAACGGTGGCACCGCAACCAAGCGGCGTGCGCTCGCGTTCTTCAGGGTAGCGGGCACGCTGGGACGGTTCGCCACCGTCTCGCAGGTCGCGACCGCCTACGGGCCGCATCGTCAGCAGAAAGGGAGGGACATCGATGGGATCACGTCTTACGGCCATGGTCGTTGCCACTATCGTGCTGGCCAGCGCCGCCGTCGTGCATGGGCAAGCACCTGAACGCGAGATGCAGACGGGAGTGAAGACGACCGCTGACGGCTGGGCGGTCATGACCCAGGTCACGGTGTCGGTCGATGACTTTGGCGCAGCCGCGAAGACCTTTGAGGACGCATTCGAGAAGCTGTGGAACAGCGCGCTAGCAATGGGCCTGACGCCACTGGGGCCAGGGCACATCGTGATGATGGGCATGCCCGTGGCGCCGCCCGAAGGAGGCGAGTTGAGCCTCGAGGTCCAGCTCCCGATCATCGAGCAGCCGACCGACGAGGATCTCGATGCGGCGGGAGACCTCTTCATCGTGCCGATGGAGGCCACCAAGGTTGCCTACACGTACCACAAGGGACCCTTCGAGCAACTGCAGGGCTCGTTCATGCGGCTGTTCGGGTGGGTCATCGCCAACGGGCACCAGCCGGC
>CBFDAZ010000079.1:0-12327 GCA_965602825.1 uncultured bacterium | reverse complement strand
TGGTCGTGACGGGTAGCCGGGCCCTGTTCGGCGTGGCCGCCCCGATTGCCTGGGGCATCAAACACCGCATCCGCGAGGAGTTGTCACTGACGGCCTCCGTGGGCATCGCGACGAACAAGTTCCTGGCCAAACTGGGCTCCGACCTCGAGAAGCCCGACGGCTTCGTTGTGATACCCGAGGGGCACGAATCCGAGTTCATCCGCCCACTCGCCATCTCAGTGCTCTGGGGCGTTGGCCCGGCAACCGCGCATCGCCTGGAGGCAGTCGGCCTCCGAACCGTCGGTGCCGTGGCCGATTGCCCGCTTCCGCTGCTTCGAGCGCAACTCGGTGACCACGCGGAGGGTCTGCAGCAGCTTGCCAGGGGGATCGACAGCAGGCCCGTTCAGCCGGATCACGAGGCCAAGTCCATCAGCGCGGAGACCACCTTTGAGGCCGATACCGACGATCTTGACTTCCTCAACCGCGTCCTTCTCGACTTGGCTGACCATGTGGGTGAACGCGTTCGGCGAGGAAACGTCATGGCCCGCACGGTCACCCTGAAGCTGCGGTTCGACGACTTCACGACCATCACGCGTGATGCAACGCTGCCCGAGGCGACGGCCGCGGGTCTCGCGGTGTACGAACAGGCAAGGGAGCTGCTCTCCCGCATCCGGCTGGGAGCACGGAAGGTGAGGCTGATCGGGGTCGGGACGTCCAACTTCGCGGTCGAGCGCCAGCTCTCCATGTTCGATGACAGCGCCCGGCGTGCCGAACGGGCAGAGAAGGCGATCGACCAGCTCAAGAGCCGCTTTGGGCCCGACGCAGTGCGCAGGGCCTCGCTCCTGCGCGAGGGCGAGCCGAGGCGAAGGCGAAAGCCCGGCGACGGCGGAACGGCAGAGCCCTGACCACAGAGACACGGAAACACAGAGAACGGCAGGGCTGTCTTCGTGTCTTCGTGTCTTTGTGGTGAGACGCGCCTTACTTCGTCGGCACGAGCGCCAGGAAGTCGACGTTCAGATGCTGCTCCCCTCTCGTCTCCAAACGCAGCTTATGCCGCCCGGCGCTGAGTTCAAGGGGTGGACGGCCATCGGCACCCGCAGGAATGGTGTGGACCCACTGCTTGGGATCTTCCCGCGCCCAGCCACCGGTGCCGGGGAACCGAAGCAGTTCGGCTTCAGGGACCGGCAATCGGCGGTCAACCTTCAGGGCTTTGAGGGAGAAAGGCTCCTGCGTTGCCGTTCGCGCGTAGAGGGCGTAGTGCCCCTCCTCCGGCACTTCAAACTCCCACTCGAGCCAGGGCTCGCCGTCCCCAAAGCTGTAGATGCTGGCCCCGCCGTGTTGGTCGGCGTGCTCCCCATCTGACACCTCTACCGGTCCTCCCCCACCTTGGCGCGTGAATTGCTCGGCCTCGATCAAGATGACGCCCTCTGCTTCCAGGTCCGGCGGGTCGGCGGGCTGCAACTCGGCCGCACGAGCCACTGTCTCCAGCAATAGCTTCCTGATGGGCGGTCGGCGGAAGTCGCCTTGCCAGGTCAGATGGACAGTCACCTTGCCATTCACCAGGGCTTCGGAGTCGGCCCGCAGGCCCTGGCGCCCGGTCGAGGCAAGGACCTCGTCCCATTCTGCCAGTTGCTCTCCCCCAATGCGCAGGCGGGGCCGCCGGCTGACAGCGAGTGCCCCTGACCCCTCGGTGAGAGTCGCCCGGTAGAGGGCAAAGGGGGCCTCCACCTCACCGCGGGCCTCCAAGCGATGCGAGGAGAAGGTGGTCCTCAGGGCGCCCCGCTTCTTGCCGTCAACCCAGACCGGTATCGGCGGGCCCGGTCCGCGTAGGGGGAACCGACCAATCCCGAACTCCCACATCAACGCCCCGGCGTGAGCCCGGAGGGAGACCATGTCCTGGCCCGGACACGACCAGCCTGTCTTCACGCGCTTGCCGTCGAGCAACGCCCACTGCGGCGTGAAGCCGGTCCAGACTTGCACGTCGCATTCTTCCTCGGCATGTAGCTCAACGGTGACGAGGTCGGTCGCGTACGAGACGCTGCAGGTGATGGGCCGTTCAGACCTGATGTATGTTCGGGGCTCAGAGTTAGCCGGACTCGACCCGGGAGCAAGCAGGATGACCAGCAGGCAAGGCGAACAGGGCATCGTCGGCAGCTCCTTCTGCCCCCGGCGGGTTCTTTCCGGCGGCGACGGCCGGGTGCTGCCACTTCCTTCTTCCCGGCAGCGTGAATCCCTGCGTGTGGGTGGATCGGCGTGACCATCAAAGAGTTCCAGAAGCTAATCGAGGAGACGTATCTGGCCAAGGACAGTGCACGAGGCATCCCGGCCAACGTGGCGTGGCTCGCCGAGGAGGTCGGCGAGCTGGCCCGCGCCCTCAGGAAAGGCCATCGCGAGGAGGCCGCGGGTGAGTTCGCCGACGTCCTCGCCTGGCTCTGTACGCTCGCGAGCATCGCCGGCGTAGACCTCCAGGAGGTCGCCGCGGGCAAGTACGCGGACGGCTGCCCCAAGTGCCGCCAAGCTCCTTGCCAGTGCACCAACGAAGGCTGAAGTGCACGAACTTCCGCCCCGCCAGGCGCATTCCCCCGCTTTCGCGTGTTATAATGTGAGGCAGAGAACCCAAGGCACCCCACAGCACCGCGTCACAGTGAACCTCGCAGCAAGCTACGGAGTCCAAGTAGACAGCCATGGACACAGCAGATCAGCCCCAGGAACCGAAGAAGCGTACCCGCCGGAACGCCCGCTGGCTGCGCGTCAGCGCGATAGTCGTGATTGCCCTCATCCTCCTCCTCGCCGGAACGGGAGTCGCCCTGACTCTGGTCGTCAACAGCTTCTCCAACAGCCCGAGCATCGCCCGGAACGTGTTCATCGAGGGGGTGCCGGTTGCCGGCAAGACCGTACCGGAGGCGATCGCAGCGCTACACCGCGACTGGATTCCCCGCCTGCCCAAAGAACTCGAGCTGACCTATCCGGGCGGCAGCATGAGCGTTACTCAACGTGATCTTGGCGCTGCGCTAATGCTCGACAGGGCTGCCGCCGATGCTTACCGCGTTGGTCGCGTCGGCAGCCTCGTCGAGCGCCTGTCCACCCAATGGAAGCTGCGCCGCCGGCCCATTGACATCGAGGTTCAGTGCCGAGTCGATGACAGGTCACTCGATGCGATGCTCGCCGATATCGCGACTCACGTGAACCAGCCACCGCGCGACGCCCAGGTGAGCGTCAGCGAGGATGATGAGGTGACCATCAGGCCGCACGCCAAGGGTGTGGTCGTGAACCTGGCGCGGTCCAAGACAAGGCTGCTGCAGGCACTCCAGCAGCCTGAGGCGCGAGAGGCGAAGCTGGTTGTGGAGGAGCAGGAGCCGGACATCACGGCCGATGACCTTGCCCACCTCGAAGTCGTGCTGGCCAAGTACACGACCCGCTTCAACCCAGGCCAGGTCTCCCGTACTCACAACCTGCGCCTGGCTGCCGAGACCCTCAATGAGACCGTTGTCATGCCGCGTGACGTGTTCTCGGTGAACGAGATTGTGGGAGAGCGCACGCCTGAGCGAGGGTACCGCAAGGCACCGACCTTTCGCAACGGTGGCCAGCTATTCGATGACTACGGCGGCGGTCTGTGCCAGGTAGCCTCGACGGTCTACAACGCTGCGCTCCTTGCCAACATGACGATTGTCGAGCGCCGCAACCATGGCCGTGTGGTCACGTACGTGCCGCTGGGCCGCGACGCCATGGTCAACTACGGGAGCACGGACCTGCGCTGGCGGAACAGCCTCAAACACCCCGTACTCGTCCTGGGCCGCGTCGAGGAGGATGAGCTGACCGCCAAGATCATCGGCAAGCGCAGCGACCAAGTTGACGTGCGCATCGAGCGGTCGAACGTTGGGCTGATCCCGCCCGGGGACAAGGAAATCAAGGACCCCGAACTGGAGGAAGGCAAGCGCGTGGTTGAGGAAAAGGGCTGGAGTGGTGGTACGGCTTCGGTCAGCCGATTGATCAAAGCCGGCAGTGAGTGGAAGCGGAACCTGTCGTATACGGATCATTACCCATCAGGACCCAACAAGGTGCGCGTTGGCACGAAGAAGAAGACCGAAGAGGGCGGACAGCCCCGCATTCCCCGTGTCCCCGAAGACGCGGACGCGGAGCCACCAACGGGCGAGGAAGCTCGCGGCAGACCTGACCGCTGATGATACCGGCAGGGGCTGCTGCCGATGACCCCCTGTGGTTCCCAGTAAGCTTCCCACTACACGCCCACAGAAGGTGCGCAGGCCTTGATCGATCCGGCTGGCGCACGCAGGTCAGCGGGGTGTATGTATCTAACATATAGCGTGTCCATCGCCGTCATCAGGCGGCGACATCAAACCCAGAGCCCGGAGGTAAGCACTAATGGACCAGCCTTTGCGGATCGTCGTTATCGGTGGAGTCGCTGCGGGACCGAAGGCGGCCGCGCGAGCTCGACGTCTGGCCCCCGATGCCCAGATCACCATCATCGAGAGAGACGAATTCCTCTCGTACGCTGGGTGTGGTTTGCCGTACTATGTGTCCGGCCTCGTCGAGACGCAAAGCGAGCTGATGGAGACCCCGATTGGCGTGATAAGGGATCCCCAGTTCTTCCAGAAGGTCAAGGACATCGAAGTCCTCAACCGCACTGAAGCGACTCGCATCGATCGCGACAACAAAGAGGTCGAGGTCAAGAACCTGCTGACAGGTGAGGTCAGCCGAGTCGGTTACGACAAGCTGATCATCGCCACAGGCGCGGAGCCGGTCGAGCCCCCCATCCCGGGCAACGACCTGCAAAATGTCTTCCGGCTCAAGGACGTCCACGATGCGGAGAAGCTGAGGGGCATCACCCGCACGGAGTGCCCCCGAGCGGCCATCATCGGTGGCGGCCTGATCGGCATGGAAATGACCGAGGCCTTCTGTGAGTGCGACAAGTTCACCACCATCATCGAGCTCCTACCCCAGATCCTCCCGATGATCGACGCGGACATGGCCCTTCTCCTCACCAACCACCTCGAGTCGCTGGGCGTCACGGTCATGACCAGCACACGCGTGCTCCGGCTGGAAGGAGACAGCGAGGGGAAGGTGCAGAAGATCGTGACCGACCACGGCGACGTGGCGGCCGAGATAGTCCTGCTCAGCATTGGTGTCCGCCCGAATGTGAAGCTGGCACAGGAGGCCGGCCTGCTCATCGGCCCTACCGGTGGCATCTACGTGAATGAGTATCTCCACACCTCGGACCCCGACATCTTCGCCGCGGGTGACTGCGCCGAGAAGCGCTGCTTCGTGGCCGGGATGCCCTGCTTCCTGCCGCTGGGCTCGATTGCCAACAAGGAAGGCCGCGTCGCGGGCAGCAACGCGGCCGGAGGCTCCGAACGCTTCATGGGCGTGACGTCGACCGCATCGGTCAAGGTCTTCGACTGGAACGTCGCTCGCGCCGGGATGACCGTACAGCAGGCGGAACGGCTCGGCGCGGAGGTCGTAGCGGTGCTCGTACCGTCGCCCGACATCGCCCACTACTACCCCGGTGCCAAGCCAATCTACATCAAGCTGGTGGTCGAGCGCGGTACACGGAGGCTCCTGGGCATTCAGGCCATGGGCCCCGGCGAGGCCATCAAACGGGTCGATGTCGCGGTAACGGCAATGACAGCCGGCATGACGGTGGACCAGATCGCGTTGCTCGACTTGGCCTATGCTCCGCCGTACGCCTCCGCCATGGACCCCTTGATCACGGCCGCGAACGTGGCGCGTAATCTCCTGGATGGTCTCTACACCAGCACCGCGGCGGCGGACGTGAAGGAGATGATGGGCACGGGAAACAACCTGGTGCTGCTTGACGTCCGGTCCCCGGGGGAGTACGAGGAGGCGTACATCCCCGGCTCAGTCCTCATGCCCCTGGGAACGTTACGCGAGAAGGCGGACGAGCTGTCTCGAGAGAAGACGATCTGCGCCTTCTGCAAGACCAGCCTACGAGCCTACGAAGCGGCGCGGTACCTCCAGTCGGTCGGCTTCCAGGATGTTCGCGTAATGCAGGGCGGCGTCATGGCCTGGCCGTACGAGAAGGAGACCGTCTCGTAGCTCCGCGCTCGTGAGGACGGCAGCAAACCGCCAGTCGGCGGGAGGGCACACCCCATGCTACTCACACAAGCGATCCTGGTGGCGGCGGTCACGGCACACGCTGACCTGGCCTTCACCACTCTCGATGCAGCTCGCGACGCAGGCGTGGTAGCTGATGGCCCTGCTGAGACCGTCACGGTTGACGGCCGCGAGACGATCGCGCTGCCAGCGAACGCCTACTTGACATTAGCCACTGAGGGCAGGATCGACCTGTCCAAAGGCTCGCTTCAGCTCTCTGTCAGGCCAAACTGGACGGGCGATGCACCCGAGCGCCATACGTTGTTCCACATCGGGGAGAACGAGGGCCAGGCCCACTTCACGCTGTTCAAGACGGAGGGCAGCACGCTCCGGCTCGTGTACAAGTCCAGTGCCCAGGACTGGCTCGGGGTAGATGTGCCGATCACCACCTGGCAGCCTGCAACCTGGCATCAGGTCAGTGCCACCTGGCAGGTCATCGGCAGACAGGTGGCGATCGGGCTGCAGGCGGACGACGGCGAGCCGCAGTGGGCCATGGGCGGTGCTCCATGGCGCGACCCGCCCGACGTAGCGTACATCGGGCGACGTGGCCCCGCCGGGCAGTTCGCGGAGGCAGCGGTGGCGGATTTCAGGCTGACCGGCGACGTGCTTTTGGCGCTGCCCTACGCTGCCGGCCCCAAGGCGCCCCTGGTCGCAGAGATCGACTGTGCCGCGGGGTCCGAACCCTTGCCGCCCGTGCATGACTGCGTCACTATCTGGAACAGCAAGAAGACCCCGCTCCCCTTCACCATCGGCAGCCCGAAGCACGGCCGCCTGAAGGAAGCGGGGTTCAAGCTCGCCCGCCTCGTGGCCGTCTCCGAGACCTGGCTGTGGGGCACCGCCCTGAGCCGGGACGCAGCAGGCAAGCTGCAGCTCGACTTCACCGACTTCGACGCCTTGGTGGACATGGTCCGTGCCGCCGGCCTCGAACCGTACGTACGTATCGCCTACCACATGCCGCGCGAGCTGTCAGCCGAGCCCGACGCGCCGAACTGGGCCTACTCGGCCCCGCGCGACTGGGACGAATGGTCGGACATGGTGCGCGCGATTGTGAAGCACTGCAACGTGGACCGGAAGCTGGACATCGAGTACTGGGTCATGACGGTGAACGAGGCGGACATTGCCGTCGATCGCCACGGGGCGGACTGGGAGACGATCTGCAAGCTCTACGAGGCCAGCGTCCGTGCGGGCAAGGCCATCGATCCCACCATCAAGGTCGGGGGCCCGGCCATCTGTCGGCCGCTGGACGGCACCGGCGGAGAGGCGTTGCATCGGTTCGTACAGTTCTGCGAGGAGCGCGAACTACCGCTGGACTTCATCTGCTTCCACCGCTACCACCGCCCACATCCGCGGGAGTTTGAGAGCCATATCGAGCGCATCCGGGAAATCGTGGACGAGGCCGATCCTGACCTGCAGCCGGAGTACTTCCTGGACGAATGGAATCAGTGGGCGCGCGACCACCATGCGGACGATGAGTATGGAGCAACCTACCTCACCGCGGCCCTCCACTATTTCCGCCAGGCGGGTCTGACGAAGGCCAGCATTGTGAGCTTTAACGATGTGATGGAGTTCACCGACGAAGATACGGACCTCATCGTCCACCAGGGCCCCTTCGACAAGACCGCCACCCAGGGGGCCCGCTTCCTGGCAATGAAGCGCGCGGCCGCGGGTGTTGAGAGACCGTGCATCGTCGCTCACTCGCCGACGGGCGGTTCCTATACCTTCGGGCGCTACAGTGCCGAAGTTCCGGCCGAGGGCAGTCCGCGACTCTCCTTCGGTACCGGCATCACCGCCGAGTACCAGGGCATGGACGGTGTCGGCTTTGCTGTGGCTGTAGGCGCCAGAGACGGGGAGGAGACCGTCTTCGACCAGGGCCAACGCAACCCGGCCTGGCAGGACCAGGAAGTCCCACTGGACGATTTCGCCGGGCAGACGGTGAACATCGAGTTCCGCACCGACCGCGGGCGCGGGGCGACGCAGAACGGCGTCGCCGACTGGGCCTCCTGGGCCGAGCCGAGGTTGCTTGTCGGCCCGGCAGACCAGCCCGAAGTCGCCTTCGACTTCATCGCGGAGATCGAGCAAGCGGAGACCGGTGTTCACCAGGCACCGACCCGCTTCGTCTACGACGACCAGGCAATCGCCCGATCGAGCGGTCTTCCGCTGATCAAGGGGAACGTGGTCACCGCGCCCTACTTCGCCTTCGTGGCACAGAGCCGTCTGACCGGTCTCGAGCTCCCGATCGGTGGCCTCGCAGAGGGCGGCATCGACGAGACGGATGCTGCCGGCATTCTCGCCACAGGCGACGAGAATGGCGCGCGGGCGCTGATCTGGACCTTCGACCTTATCGGTGTGGGTGAACGCGACGTTGAGCTACGCTTCACCAATCTGGCCAAGCTGCTACCCGAAGCCCGATCCGTCCGACTTCGCCGCTATCTCATCGACGAAACGCATACGAACGCGTACCACGACTACATCGAACAGGGCAAGCCGGACAACGACGGCATGTACAACCTGGAGACCGGGGAACTCGAGCTGGTCAGCGACGAGACGGTCCAGGTCGCCGAGGACGGGAGCGTATCAGTCAATCTCACACTGCCGGACTTCAGTGTGTGTCTGGTGGAACTGGGGCCAGCTGACTGAAGCGGCCCCGTGCGAGGGCAGGCCGCGCCCTCACTCCCTCACTTTGAACCCCTTCACCTCGCCCTCGCTCGTCGTCAGCAGCACAACGGGCCCGCCGCCATCGGTGACGCCCTCGATGCACGTCGGCCTTCCGGAGACTTGCCCCTGCCGGATCAGTTCGCCGCTGCCGTCGAGCACAACCACATCGCCGTTCTCGCAGCCCACAACCACCCACGGAGTGCTATCCTCGATCTCCATCGCCTTCATCACGACCGGCGGGCTCGCCAGGCGCTTGGCCCACAGCTTCTCGCACTGGTGGTTCAGCGCGACGACCAGCCCCAGCCAGGTAGCTGCCAGTATCTCCTGCTTGCCGTCGCCATCGAGGTCGATGATGTCCAGGTCGCGCATGTTCATCGCGGGGATCCGGTTGCCGGGGCCGAAGCTCGCGTCGTGGAGTGCCGTGCCGGCCGCGTCCCACACGGTGACCCGGTTCCACGTCCCGTTGATCTCGCTGACGACCTCTTTGGTGCCGTCCCCATCGAGGTCTTCGTAGAAGAGATGGTGCCGGTTCATCGACGACCAGCCGCCGACGTACGTGTGCCCCGGCGGGACCGAGTGGAACCCTCTTGAGCCTGGATCGACGGTGCGGTTGTTGATGACGCGAACCTGGTTGGTGCCGTTGTACCTGCGGGAGGCGAGCAGGTTGAGACTGCCCTCCGGCCCGTCGATGATTGCGAAGTGCGATACCTTCCCCCAGAACTGCGGCATGCGTTTGATCAGCTCGCCGTTCTCATCCAGGATCTCCAGCGTGCAGGCGCTCCCCACGAAACACTGGCTCTTCCCGTCGAGGAAGACGCCCGTGTGCAGGCCGTGGATGCCCTCGTGCCCCGGCGCCGACTTGAACCAATACGTCTTCGCCGCCCGGAAGACGGCCGGGTCCATCACCGAGGTGAAGACCCACTTGCGCTCCCCATCAAGTGTGAAGGCGATGACCTGCTCGTCGGTACATCCGGCCAGGAGCAGTTGGGGCTCCGGCCACCAGCGGATCATGCGGATCGGCCCATCTGCCTGGAGCTGCCCGACCTCCGCACCGTCCATGCCAAGCAGATGCACGGTCTGCCCTTCCGCAACGCAAATGAGCCGTTGGTCGTCCACTCGCAGCGTAATGAGGTCCACAACGCCTTCCCCCACCTGGGCAGCGAGCGCCTCTGCGAGAGCAGGCAACTGGGGCGCTTGCTGTTGCGCGGCCGCGGCAACCAGTTGCTGCCGACTCGATCCGGCTTCCTCGTACATTGTTGCCAATCGCGCGACGCTCGCCTGGTGGGGTCCGTCGCCTGGCTTCGCACCCTCGACAACGTGACGGCCCGCGTCGATCGGCAACCTGAAGAGCCCGTCCTTCCCCGGCGCGAGTTCTGCAGACTCACCGTCAAGCTCCACGTTCGCGGTCGATGCCAGCGCAAGCCCAAGCTCCGTCGCCTCATCGGCGACGACGTTCACGGTTGCGCGGGCGAAGTCCCAGTCGATGTCCACGGGCTTGTCGGCCCTGACCAGCGCTCCGGCTACGCCCGCCTCGGTCAACCGACGCCCGAACAGGTGCGTCTCAGCGATCACGGCCATCTCGGCCTGGATGCCCTCAGAGGGCCCCCATACAGCAAGCGCGTGCCGCGGGAGAGCAAGGGCGGCTGCGGTCGGGCTCATCCGAATGCAGCCGGGCGGCTCCCGTTCCTCCATGCGGGGGGCGATCAGCGAGAAGTGGACCCGGTGGTCGCCCTGCTTCACGGGGCCGGTCCACTCCATGGTATGCACGCCGCCGCTGGCAGTCGTCTTCATCAGATCACAGGGCGCAATAACATGGCCCGTGACCGTGCCGGGCGCTGCGGCGCCTTCGGCAGCGATCAGGAGGCCGCTGAGGCCGACGTAGCACTTGTCGCTGCCTTCGTGGCGCCGGACAACCTCCACGCGCAGACGGTGCTTCCCGGCAGCCAATGCCCGCTCGCCGAGTGACAGCCGCTCCGTCCGCGCCGACGGCGCCTGGTGATCGAACTCAGGTACGACCGTCTCTCCATCCAGCAGGACCTTCACGACCGCGCGGTCGGTGTAGTTGACCAGCTCGGCGAAGACCTCGCCCTCCACGGCTGTCGGAACGTCGAGTTCCATCTCGAGCCAGCTTCCCGGCTCGGTCGCCCTGAGCAGCACGATCCCGATCTCGGGAAGCCGTCTGATGTTCTCTTCCCCGCTCGGCTCACCGGTATACGTTCCGTCCAGCGCTCTGAAGCGCGTCCAGCCGGGAGGCAAGCCGCCCGCAGCTGATCCCTGGAGCTGAAGCACGTTCTCCTCCGCATCCCATGCCGCGCTCTTTGCCTCCCAGAGCGTCTGCACTTCCATGTTCTCTGCATCTGTGCGGAAGGTCAGGTCATCGATGATGAGCGCGTAGTGCCCCGGCCGCTGGACCAGCATGCGGCGCCAGTTGCAGTACGCGGCGTTCGGCACCTCAGCGTCGGCGTATACTGTGTGGGGCGCCGCGCCGCCGCCGACCACGTCGTGAGCGCGCAGGGCCGCGTCCATGGCGATCTTCGGCTCCACGAGGCCGTCCGCCCGCGTCAGCACCTGGTTCCGGTAGCCCGCCAGCAGGGGGTGCCCATTCAGCCGCAGATCCAGGATGGCAAAGGTGTGGTACGGGTTGCGCGAAGCGCCGTTGAAGCCGTCGAGCAGGATGTAGTCCCCCGTTTGGTCGGTCGTGCTACGGAAGCTGCCGAACAGGAAGGACTGGTCGATCGGGAAGCCGTTCTTCCGCCACTCCCACATCGGCTGAGGCAGGTGCTGAATGCTCCACTTGCCGACAAGATCGCTGGGGGGCACCGGCTGCAGGTGATCCTCCGGCCAGAACGACTGACCAAGCCGAAACACGCTCAGGTCCACTCCCGTCCGATCCCGGTAGGTCACCCACCGGCCGTCCTGTGTCAGATACGCAGCCTTGTGCAAGAAGCCGATAGAGGCGGAGTTGAGGTCAAAATGGCCCCCGCCGCCGTTGGCGAGTATCTCCTGGCCCCGCAGCAACTCCGCCAGTACGCCGTTCTCGAGCGGAACCCGATCGCCGCTGAGCACCAGGTACGTGAAGATAGGCGCGATGGCCGTGTTGTACCAGAAGAGATTGTCGTTCTCGCCGCTCACCCACGCATGTTCGTGTAGTGGCGCGAAGTGCAGCTTCGCCCCCTCGATGCAGTGGTGCCAGATCGGGTCTGGGTAGTCCTTCTGGAAGTAGCGTCCGAGGCAGTGCAGCGACACCGCCGACCACTGCCCGTGTCGGGACCCAACGTGCGCCGGTGGCGCGGTGCGCCCGTAGATGCCCTCGCCCTTGCGATGATTGAGTTGCTTCGAGAAGGCGTTCGTAACGCGTAGTCGCTCCTCGTCGCTGAAGACCTGGCTCTCCTCAATCAGGTCCCAGAACAGGATCATCATGTGGGCGTTGTAGTGGTATGGACCACTGAGCGGCTCGTCTTTGTTCTCGATCCGCTCGCCGTCGATCTCCCCGATCTCCTGCTTCGCCTGCTCGTCCGGGAAAGCCAGCCGGAGCGCCTCGCGGGCCTGGAACTCATCGCCCGT
>CBFDAZ010000078.1:0-12356 GCA_965602825.1 uncultured bacterium | reverse complement strand
CCCCGCCATCGAGGCTCTGCTCGATAGGCTCCGTGACCCGGTCGCCGAGATGCGCGTGACGGCGGGACAGTCGCTTGGCGCGGTGGCTCGTGCGTCACGGGACCCGCAGGCGCTCGAGCGGGCCGTGCTGCCATTGGCCGAATTGCTCCTGGACTATGACGAGAACGTGCGCTGGGCCGCGGCGGACGCCCTGGGGATTGTGGCGAATGCTCTGGAAAACGGGGAGCTGCTGGGACTGGCGGCCGGGTCCCTTGCCGACCTGCTGACCGACGTGACGCCAAGGGTGCGTGTGGCGTCCGCCAATGCGCTCCGTGGAGTTGCTGAGACAGAAGCTACCGCGGGTCCGCTCGCAGCCACAATCCCGCAACTGAGCCTGGCGCTGACCGATGAGGAGGCCAGCGTGCGCTGGCTGGCTGCGGCCGCCCTGGCGGCGATCGCGCGGACGGTCACCGACCCGGAGGCCTGGGACATCGCCGTACCCGATCTGGCCAACGCGCTCGCAAGCGACCACCGGACCGTACGGGCCTACGCCATGGAGGCGCTGAGGCGGATCGGCGGCGATGACGCCAAGGCTGCCCTGGACGCGCACGGAGAGGAGCCGCGACGGATCCTCGCGGAGGAGCGTTTCGATACGGATGACGGGGGTTGGGCCTACTGGGGTGATGCTTACGACATGATGCATCACGCCGATGAGGGCAAGCCCGGGGGCTGCCTTTCTGCGATCGGGAGCTGCGTCTCGATCCCGAACTGGGGATTCCAGGCGCCGGCCGAGTTCCTGGGCGACAAGTCAGCCGCATACGGGGGCTGCCTGAGCTTCGACCGCCAGCAGTACCTGAACGATTCGCCCGCCGGCTCCACGATGGTGATCCTGGTGGGCAGCGACCGGCGACTAATCCACAACTCCCCATACCGGCCCGGCGCGGATTGGACGTCCTTCAGTGTGCCGCTGCACGAGTTCGCCGGCTGGTCCAAGGGCGCCACGGGCGGTGAGCCTGCCACACGCGACGACATGCTCGCCGTGCTTTCCGACCTGCGGGGCCTGCGCATCCATGGTGGCGTGCCGTTCGCATCGGACATCGGCGCAATCGACAACGTCGTTCTGACCGCCGGGCCTCAGGCCGAGGCAACGCAGTAGTGCCAGAGCCAGGACGCTGGGGCCCCCGGCCCTGCGGGTGGGGTCCCGCCCCGCGCCGTACTCGCCGTTCGTGGGGGCGGAGCTCCAGCTGCGCCCCGTGGCGCACGGACAACGAACGGCATCGGAAAAGGGGACTGCCCTGTTCCATTGCTATCTTCATCGTCTCTGGGTGCCGCAACGCGAAACGGGCGGAAACGGCGGACAGTCACCGATTCCTCTCCCCCAGTCACACTGTCCGGCAACCGCAGATGCAGTCGGTGCGACGAAGCTGATCATCTCGTGGCGAGACACGGCTGGCTGCCCCCGTCTGCTCGCCCATCCGGCCTTTCTGCCGTCTGTCACTCCCGCGCCGTGGCCCGTTGCTGTCCTCCGTCCTTGGGCTTGATGAAGCCCTGGCTGCCATTGAACGGGAACTCGAAGGTGTGGCCGAAGGTCTGCCACAGCCATACGTAGCCGGTAAACACCCGTAGTATCCCTTCGGGATTCGGCGCAGACTTGGTCCCTACGTTGTGCACGTCAGTGATCGCGACGGTCCAGATTGGCAGTACGGTCAAGGGCACATCATCGAAATCAGCATCCACCCCTAGCCATTTGATATAGGTCCCACCCGAGGCTCCGGTAACCGGGCTGAACTGATAGCAGTTGTGGGTAATCGTTGGCTCGAAGCTGGCACGTACCGTGAACCGCCGCAGGCCGTGCGCCTTCCATGTCACCACGGTCTCAGGCACGGTGGATGGGCGGGTATCCGGGTCCTGGTGGTAGTCGAACAGAATGGGATCCTCCCACCAGAGAATGCTGGCTTGAACGCCAGTGTCGATGCGGAATACCGGGTTCCATAAGGGCCAACCGCCTATCGTCACGATGAAGGGGCCGCTGGGGATAGCCGGGGATCGCCCTGTTGTACCCGGACCCTGACCCGTCGCGGATGGCGTTTCCGGGGACGCGATCCTCGGGGAGTCGGTGATCCGCCGAACGAGTTGCGGCAGAGCGCCTCCGGCCGCCCGGTGGTCTTCCCACCGATCGAAGAAGTCCTCCCAGCACACGCCGTGTCGGTGCAGGAAGCCGATGAAGTCCTCAAGGTTCCACCCCATATCGGGCGTGCCCCCCGAGTACTCGTCCCAGTGGTCGCGCAGGAACGTCTTCAACTCCTCGCGCGTGACCGGGTCCTTCGGAGGTAGCACCAACCGGAAGTCGGGGTCGTGGTGGATCTCCTGCTCCAGTAGAGCGAAGACCGATGTCGGCGCCCCAGGTCCAGAGCCACTCTCAGCCTTCGGCATCTCGTGCCAGCGGTATTGGGCCTCGTAGACGAGAGCCTGCTCCCTGTGCGCCGTCATCACCAGCGCATCCCCCGGCGCTGGGCGGAACTCCTCCTTCAACGACGGGCCGTCGCTCCCCCCGCACCCCGACACGATGATCAGCAGCGCCAGCCACACCACCAGGCTCCCCGACAATGCGTGCCACTTCGCTGATGCACTCATAAGATGCACCTCCATCTGCAGTTGCCTACGAATAGCGAACCGGGGCCTGATACTCACGACTGGCGTGCAACCGGCCTCCCAGCGGGACCGAGGCGCCGGGTGCCATCGGGGTGTCGGACAGGGGACAGCAAATGCGTATGGTGTCCTCGAACGTACGCCATCGCGCTTGCCAAGTGCCGTGCCTCGTCCTTTGGTCCCGCCACTCCGTCGGGGTCCTCCAGAGTTCTACCTCTCGCTGTTCGCCGTCGCCCTCTCCATCTTACCGCAACATCGTGCCCCCCTCACCGCCGAAAAACGGTTTCGCACCTGCCACTTTGACCCCGACGCACTCCGCGCCGCCCTCGGCGCCTTCGAACTCAATCCACCCCGTGCAGCCGCCCTCGGGAACGCTGAGTTCAGAGACGTTCGCCTTCTCCGCTTCCACGTGGGCGCTCAGGCGGTGTTCCTGCCCCGCCAGATTCACCAGCAAGGCCCGCTCGCCGAGGGTCTCGCGGTAGCCCCACTCCACGCGGATGCTCTCGGACGTGTCGGGCACCGTGAACGACAGGCGCGTGCCCGCGGACACATGCACCGGATAGCACGGCTTCCGCGCCCATTCGTTGTTCTCGCCCGCGGCTGGCGTGCTGGGGATGGTCGGACGGGGCTCAATGCGCTCCAGAGGCGACCGGTATCTGTCTGGCGCTGCGAGACGCCTCTCGATCTCCTGGTTCGCCACCACGATGGCCTTCCAGTAATCCTCAGCGTACCCGGAGAGGCTGTAGTAGCCGCCGAGTGTGTCCGCGCTGCGCCATACAGAGCTGAAGCCCGGCCAGAACCAGTAACCGTGGCCGTAGATGCCGAAGTTGAACATCTGCGCGGACAGGAAGTTCGGGTTGTCGGGCGGGTGCTTCATGGCCCACAGGCACCCGCCGTGCGCCACGTGCGCTCCCCAGGCGTTGTAGCGCTCGATCTTGTCTTGCACCGCGCGAGCGCTGTAGCCCGGGACGTAGGTGCTCTCGTCGAAGTCCAGCGCCGGCACTCCGGCCGTGCTCCACGCGCGGGCCATGCCTCGGCAGAACCAGTTGTCGCTTGCGCTCAGGAGCAGCACGGCGAAGACCAGCTCGGGATTCACCGCATGGACGCGTTGCCTCACGCTCCCGAGTATCTCCTCGAGCCGAGCCTGGTGGTAGGCGCCCAGATCGTCCAGCAGGTCCCTCTCCGCAATCCAGTCAAACCGGGTGTTCCCGTCCTCGGGGAGCCCCGGATCGGCGATGCCCGTGGACTGCAGCAAACCGTGGAGACACTCATCACAGATGCACTTCTCGGGGCTCGCCCCGTAGGGCATGTAGATCGAGCTGGCCGCGCGCTTGTCTTCCGGCGACTCCAGGTGCTCGGCGTACCAGTTGCCGAAGTAGTAGGCTTCCGGATCGAGCCCGACGCCGATGACGCAGGGGTACGCCTTCGAAAGCTCGGCAATCACGGTCGCCCGCCGCAGGAAGGTGCGCTCCCAGTACTCCCGGGAGACGGGGCAGGGATTGGGCCCGCGCACCGGGAGCCTCGTCAGCGCCCGAACGTAGTCCCCGGCGGCGTCGCTCTCGTCCTTCACACAACCCAACCCGACATACGGGATCAGCCGCAGCCCGGCGTCCTGCGAGGCCTGGCAGACCTGCTCCAGCCTGCTCCGCCATTGCGCCAGGTTCTCCTCGCTCTCAAAGGGGCCGTACATGAACGCGGCGATCAGGCCGACATTGAGGCCCGCCAGCCTGCAGTCGTGTAGCGAGTGGAGGCTGACTGGGGTGCCAACATAGCGGCTCTTGCCCCGCGCGTCCAGAACCCAATGGGGGTTCCCGATCGCAATCGAGAAAGGGTTCCAGGAGGCCGGCCCGGAGTTCACCAGCAGCGTGTGGGGACCCGGTGTGGCCGTCTCGATCCGTACCTCCGACTCCGTCCCTGCCGCGACCGTGCCCTTGCCGAGCATCTTCCCCTGCGGCCCGAACAGGGCGTAGACCGAGTCCGTGAAGGGAGACTCGCCGGCTTCCGCGCCGAGGGTGAAGCGGACCGGCTCACCCGCCTCCGCGCGCACCCGGAAGTAGCTCTCGCCGCGCAGATGCAGGCGCCCGCCGGACCCGGCTGGCGCTGGCGGTTCCACCTTCACAAGAGCGTCATCCGGCATGGGGCTGGTGAAGGTGAACCCATACGAGATGCCGCGCAGTCGCTCGGTATCGAGCCAGCGCACGGACGGCCTGGCCTCAGGCTCCAGCACCTGCCTGATCCGGGGGAGCTTCCGACCCGCAAGACTCACCTCCGAGGCATCGCAGAAGCTCACGACGCGCCCGGCCAGTTCGAGGGCGATGTTCAGGCGTGTCGTGACGGCCCGTTCCACTTCCAGCGGAAGGCTGACGGATGCCTCGCGATCCTCAGCCACCTGCAGCTTGCGGGTGCCGATGCGGGACATTCTGTCCCCCCTGAGCATGTAGGCGCGGACAAGCAGCTCCACCGGCCCTGGCGCCCCGGTCAGGACGACATCGATCTGGTTCTCGGCGGGGCGAGGGTGATGGAGGGACACGAACCCCAGGCTGACCTCCTCCGGCGGCCCGTACACCACGCGGCCGAAGCGCGCGGGATTATGGAAGATGCCGAAGGTCTTCGACCAAGCCGAGGTCTCGCCCGGCTCAATCCGCCGCGTCCGGCAGAAGTTCGCCAGAGACATTCGGGGCTTCTCAAGGCCGATGGCCTTGCGGGGTATGCGCACCTCCACCGTCCAGTGGTCGGCTCCGCGAGACACTGCCGCCTCCCAGTCGCAGCGCCAGGAGTCATCGCCCGGCTCTTCGTCGTGCCGGTTCCCGGCCACATCGACCGAGAAGTGGTAGTAGGTCGGCTTCAGCGCATCCGGTGCGAAGAAGAACTCCACATGGTCGCGGGCGTAGACGGTCATCGAGTCAGGTGCGAGCGGCTCGACCGTCAGCTTCCCCATCTCTGCTTCCGCGCAGCGGAACGCGACGTAGAGGTTCGCTTTGTCCAGACCCATCCGGGCCGTCGTGTCGTGCCTCGCCGGCGCACCGGTCTGGAAGTGCCAGAAGGGCCCCGCCCGCTCGGCCGCCGCCCATGCCTCATCATCCAGCACGCCGTCGAGTGCCGGAGCCGTCTCGAACGTTGTAACGTGCAGCATAGGCTTGTCGCCGAGCAGGTCTTGCGCCGGCGCCCCCTCAGCGGCAACCTCGGCAAGCAGTGCCAATGACATGGCGAGACTCGCGACCGTGGTCTGAGCCCAGATGCCGCGACGGTGAAACTGCATGATGGGTCTCCTTCATATCGCGGAGTACGGTCGGAAGCGGGGTGCTGCAGGTGTGCTCTGCTTCCCGCGTTCCATTCGGGCAGCCGGTGGCCATTCCTCCTGGGGTGGGCGGCGGGGTTCTGCATCAGACTGTGCTCGCTCTCGGCCCTGGGCGCACCTACGGGCGCCAGGAACTACCGGAGCTGCCATGGGTATGCTGCTTTCGGATTCGTCCCCTGTCACTCCCCGTCGTGGTAGGACAGGCGACCTCGCCTGTCGCGATCCCGCAGGGATCGAGGCGGTCGTTGTCAACGGTCGCCTTACCCGTGGCGGCGGAGCTCCTGCTCCGCCCCGGTCGCGAAGCGACCGCCAAGCCGTCGCCGCTGCCACCGTTCTGTGTTCTGCATTCTGTGTTCCCGTTCCCGTGTTCTGCCGTTTGCCTTCCGCCGTCCGGTAGGTCGGCCGCGTTCCACCTGAGGCGGTGCTCGCGGTCGGCCCTGGGCGTACCTACCGGCGCCAGGGATCCGCCCAAGCTGCAATAGCTACGCTGTCCCCGGATTGCAGCTTCACTTCCGGCAGGAATCGACCGGCTCGACGGCGTATCCAGGGAACGACCTCGCCGCATTCCTGCAGCACCCGATCCCCCGGTACGACGGCGTACTGCGGAGCAGAACGTAGGCAAAGCAAGGGAGCGGCAGCCGCAGGGCGGCTGAGAAAGCCCCGGGTTTGAGGGCTTTCCCAACGCGCTCGAGCCCCGCTCGTGCGATAGTAGTCCGGGCGGAGCGCACCGATCAGCGCTTCGACGGATTCTGAGGGCCGGTAGGTGCACGCAGGCCCAGGCACAAGGTAGTCTCGTGTAGGACGCCGATACGGGTGCCAGGAGAAATAGGTAGCTGTCCCCGGATTCCCCGGATTCCGGATTCTGAGCGCAGTGAAACCGCGAGGCCTGTTCGGCGACAGACCTGAGGTAGCTGGGGCCGGAGTGGAGGACGGCGAGGGCTGGGTCTGCACCTGTCTGGGAGGGATGTGGTAGGCATGGCGAATGGCGTCAGGTTCCTTCATCTGGCAGACGTGCACGTTGGCTTCCGGGTGACACGGTTCGAGGAGGGCGTAGCGAAGAAGCTGCGGGAGGCGCGGTTCCAGGCCTTGGACAACGCGCTCCGGCTCGCAGAAGAGAAGAACGCTGACCTCATCGTTATCAGTGGCGACCTGTTCGACGACAATGGCGTTTCAGGCAGGGACGCCCAGAGGGTCTACGACATGCTCAAGGGGAGACCCATGCCGGTGTTCGTATTGCCAGGGAACCACGACCCCTATTGCGCGGGATCGGTGTGGGACCGTCATCCCTGGAATGAGACTCAAGGAACGGCCATCCATGTGTTGAGGAGCGCTGAGCCTGTCCCCATTGGCGAGGATGTGAGTCTGCACCCGTGTCCAGTAACTCACAGGACATCGCGTGAGGATCCGACTGAGTGGATACGGAGCAGGAAGCCTGGCGAGGGTATCCGCATCGGGGTAGCTCATGGCAGTGTGATGGACCGCGCGACGCTTCCTGAGGACGACCATCCGATCCCAGTGGATGCGGCAGCGCGCAGGCAGCTTGACTACCTTGCCTTAGGGCACTGGCATCAGCCAAAGGGCTACCCGGATGCTGACGGGGCAAGCAGGATGGCGTATCCGGGCACGCTCGAGCAGATGGCGTTCGCGACAGGCAGTGGCTTCGCAGTCGGGTGGGCCGCGTATGCTCCTGCGGCGGAACGGGAGGAGTTCGCGGGGTCTGCCAAGGGACAGGCCCTATTCGTTCGGATCGCGAGTCCGGGTGCGGTGCCGATAGTCGAAGCGGCAGACACTGGTCAGTACGTGTGGACAGACGAAACAGTGGAGCTGGCGGACGATGCTGATTTCGGAAAGGTGTTCGGCAACATCGCCACGCGGGCCAGTCCAGAACGCTGTCTGTTGCGGCTGAAGCTGAAGGGGCTGCTTGGGGCGGAGAGCATACTGAAGCTGGACGGGTTTCGGGACATGCTGAATCGGTACATGTACTGCGACCTAAGCGTGGATGAGCTGTATCTGGCGCCGAAGGACGAATCGGTGGAGGCGGCCGTGGGACATGGGGTGGTGGGAGAGGTTCTAAAGCGCGTCAAGGAGATACTGGAGTCCGACCCCAGCCATGAGGAACGCCTCCGGGCTCAAAGGGCCGTCTTGTTGCTGTACCGGCTGGCGCAGGAGGTGAAGCGATGATCCTCGGATCGCTGCAAGTCAGGAACTGGCGGAAGCTGGGCGACGTGGATGTGCAGGCACTGTCCCCCAGGATCACGGTGATCCACGCCCCGAACAAGACCGGCAAGACGAGCATGGTTGAGGCGGTGCGCTGGGCGCTGATCGACGTTGAGTACGACACGAGCCGCATTGGCCCGGTGGTGCCGTGGGGCACGAACCGGATTCCTGAGGTTACTGTCGCGTTCGAGGTGCAGGGCAAGCGGTACTTGCTCAGCAAGCGGTTCACGAAGAGGAAAGAAGGCGGAGCGGAGCTGCACAAGGTGCGGGCCGATGGGGAGCTCGGCGAACTGCTCGCGAAGGACAAGGATGTGACCGCCAAGACGCGGGAGCTTCTCGGCGTAGAGAGGTCCGACCGTGGGGTGGCCCAACTCCTGTGGGTCGACCAGGGAGTGGTGGCTTTGCCGCAAATCGATGAGGAGCTGGAGAGGAGCCTGCGACCACTACTGGGTTCGGTCATCAGCGGCGGGGATCTGGATATCCGGCAGGTGCTTTGGCGCAGAATGCAGGCGTGGTTCACCAGCGAGCAGAACGCCGCGCGCGGGAGGCACCGAAAGGGCTCGCGGCTGAGCAGGGCAGAGGAGTCAATTGCCCAGCGCGAGGAGGAGGTCGCGGAGATCAATGCTGAATTCGCGCGGTTCGAGGACCGGCTTCTGGAGGTTGAGCGGAAAGAGCAGGAACTGGCGCAAGCGAAGGCGGACGCTTCGGCGGCTTCGAGAGAGGTGGAGGCGGTACAGGAAGCAGACGAGGCACTGGTGGCGAAGAGGGAGAGGTCGGAAGAGCTGGAGGGGGCTGTTGAGGGCTCGAAGGAGGAGCTATCTGAACTGCGGGGAGTCCTTCTAAGGTCTCAGGAGTTTGGGAAAGGGGCGGAGGAGGCCAGAGAGAGACTCGGGGAGACAGAAGCGGAGGCGAGCCCGCTGGTCAAGGCAGAGAAGGCGGCAAGGAAGGTGCTCGACCGATTGGTCGTGGCGCGGGAGAAGGCCGAGAAAAATGTGGAGGCAGTCCAGAGCCGTCGCGCTGTCGTGGATGCGATGCGTCGGTTAGTAGAGATCGCGAAGGGAATAGACGAGGGCAAGAAGGCGCTGGGTGAGGTGGACGAGATTGAGGAGAGCCTCCAGAGAGCCGACGTGAGACTCGCCGCACTTGAGGCTCCGGACAAGAAGCAGCTAGACGCGATCAAGAAACGTCTCAACCGGCTCGTCGAACTAGATGCAGATCTGAAGGCGGGTCAACTCTCCCTGGTAGTGAGTCCGACGATGCCGGGGACCGTCAGCTTGCAGGTGGACCGCCAGGCGGAGGAAGCGGTGGCGCTGACGCCGGGGGAAGCCGTGAAGCGAGCGGTCCGCCAACGTGTACGAGTTGGGATCGCAGAGTTCGGCACGGTGGAATTGGTGCGGGGGACAGAGGACAAGAGCGTGGAACAGCTCGCGGCGGAGCGCGAGCGTCTTGGCGGCGAGCTATCGCGTCTCTTGGCTGGTTGGGGTGTCGCTGAACTGGAATGGCCGGAAGTGGTGCCTGAACTGACGCGTCGCACGACGGAGCGTGCGACGGTGGTAGATGAGGTCCAGAAGCACCGAGAGAAGTTGTCTGAGCTAGCCCCTGACGGAAAGGGAGGGCTGGAGCGCGCAACCGGAGCTCTGGGGAAGGAGCGGGCGAATCTGCTGAGGAGTCATCCCGATCTGCGGACATGGAAGCCTTCTCGTGCATCGTTGACAAAGGGCCAGTCTGAGTTCGAGGGCGAAGAGCGGGAGCGGCAAGAGGCATTGAGAGTAGCGAGGGATGAGGAAGAGGCGGCAAGGGCGGCGATGGGGGAAGCTGAGAAGAAGGCCAAAGCCGCTGAGGCGAGGGTGGCTGAGGCGAAGACGGAGCTCGCGAAGACGGAGGCTCTGCGCGACAGCCACAGGGAGGAGCACGGAGTGGAGGTCGAGGTTGCCCAGGCTGTCGAAGCCAAACAGAAGGAGTTGGGAGAGAAGGAGACGGAGTTCGAGCGCCACCGGCTAAGTGATGATGAGGAGCGTGTTCCTGAGCAGCTCGAGAACGGAAAGGAGGCCCTGCGGAAGAGAAGGGGGCGGGTTACGAGTCTCAGAGAGCAGCTCGCGCACCTCACTGGGCAGCTGCAAGGGAGAGAGGGTCTGCATGCCCGGCGCGTGACGGCGGAACAGGCACTGGCGGCCGCGAAGCGCGAGTATGAGGAGGTATCGGTGGATGTTGATGCGCACAGGATGTTGCTGGAGCTGTTTGACCGAGTCCGAGATGAGAGGGTGGAGACTTCGATCAAGCCAGTGTCCGAGCTCGTAGGTGCGTGGCTTACGGAACTGGAAGGACCGGATCACTACGAGCCCACCTTCAACAGCGATCTAAGTGTGAGGGGTATCGCCGTGCCAGAGGCTGGGGCTTTGAGTGTTGCGGACGGCACGTCGTATGGCGAGCGGGAGCAGTGGGCGACCCTGATCCGACTGGCGTATGGTGCCGTCCTGGCAGAGGACGAGACTCAACTGGTGATCCTGGATGACCCCCTCGCGCACGCGGATGCATTCCACCATAGGAGGATGCTCAATGTGATCCGCGATGCTGCGCAAAGGAACCTGCAGGTGATTGTCACGACCAGTCATCCAGAGCGCTTCGACCACCTGAAAGGCGCGGCGTTCTTCGATCTGGAGCAGGCGGGGGAGAGCGCGAAGGCGAGGAAGTGAGCGGTGGGGGCCCTGGGGGCGAGGTGGCTTTGCGAGAGAGGCGAGGGAGGTGCCGGGATCGCGTGCAGTCACAAGGGACAGAGGAGGAACACGGCAAATGGCTTCGATGCTCCCTGCCCAAGAGCTACAGAGACTCGTCGACGAGGCGGAACTCGTGAGCGGGTGGCCAGAAGAGGTTGACGTGGAGAATCGTATCCAGCCCGCCAGCATCGACCTGAGCGTCGGTTCGGTCATTACCCCGGACGGAAACTAGCGGAAACTAGGGACAGTCACCCATTTCGGAGGCAGCGCGGCTCGACGAGCTCTTGCGTCGCTCTCTCCCTCCGGCTTGGTCTGTTCCTGGGTGCGCTTGTGTCATCATCAACGAGGGGACAGTCCGCGTTCGCTTGACGGCAGGGGCGACGGCGCACAGCATTGGCGGGCCTGCAGACCCGCCGGCACGGACGGCGAACGGAACCAGGGGGACAGTCCACGCGGCGCGCCCACGACGCGCGCCTTGGTACAGTCCCCCGACGGCACGACCTGCTGGCCGCGTGGCAGCAGCGCTCCGTGCTGGTGATGAGGCGCCGCGCTGCGGGGACGACCACCACCTCGGGGCCACCACAAGCCAATCCAGCCGGCGAGGGCGCCCGGCGGTCCCAGGAACGGCCGCGGGCTGGGAAGCCCGCGCCACGCTGACGGCGTCGAGGCCGTCTACATCGACCGCATCTTCCTGGTGCGGGGGAAGGGGCAATAGAAAGGCGAAGGTAGGGAAGTGGCGAGGCGGATCGACAGATAAGGAACTGGGAGTGGGGATGCATGGCGCAGAGGACGCTCGTGATCTGTGCGGTTGGCGCTGGGCTGATTGCCAGCGCCTTCGTGGTCTGGTGGCATCAGGACAGCCTCTTCCCGCCTCCATCGACCGACCTGCCCGCTCCGGCTGAGTTCGCGACTCGCGTCGCACGCCCCGCCGACCGGGACCCCAAGCCCGAGTGGCGGCGTGTGCGGAGATTCTGGCAGCTTGGTGCAGAGAGCTGGCCCATCGGCTGGTCGCGCCTCGTGCTGGTTGTCGGCCCATCGAGGGAGCACGCGAGCTCGGTGTCGGCCATCGCTGACAGTGGCAGCCTGCGGGGCTTACCAGCTCTGCAGTACGTGCTGGAGCGCCACGACTGCGGAAACACCCGCCGGGCGGCTGCGACGGGGGCGCTGAACCTGGCATCGCTGTACGACGACTCGCAGCAGAAGACCGTCGGCCGCTGGATCGTCGAGGAGGCGAAGCACCCCGATCCACACGTCCGCGCGGCCGTGTTCCGCGGCGTCGCCTGGGACCCGTACTACCGGTCGGGTCACTTCATCGAGTGGCTCGAGGAGGCTCTGCAGGGCGGGTTCCACGATGGCGACAGCGAATGTCGCCGTGAGGCCGCGTCCTCGGCGTCGAGGCTTCTGGGCGCACTCAGCCGCTGGTCGATCGATCCGCCTGCGGGCTACCTGGATGCCCTTGCGGAGTGCCTCCTCAGCGCCTCTCCGGGCCCGCGTACCGC
>CBFDAZ010000077.1:0-12432 GCA_965602825.1 uncultured bacterium | reverse complement strand
AAGGCAAACAGAAAGGCCAGGTAGGAGTGCGATAGCCCGATGAGAAGCGGATACACGGCGAAGAGCGCGAAGGCGGCAAGCACGAAGGGGCGGCGACCATAGCGGTCGGCCAGGCGAGCGATGGGGATGTAGGTCACGATCGAGACGGCCATCTGCAGCGATCGCAGGGAGCCGTACTGCCCCGCAGTGACGCCAACCACTTCCATCGCGTAGAGGATGATGAAGACACTCGCCACTCCCTGCCCAAACCGGGTGAGGATGTCGGCCAGCAGCAACCGCTTCAGCGGCGAAGACAGCCCGATGAAGCTGCGCCAAAGCGATTGGCGGTCCGCAGGGCGCTCACCCGGCGGCTCACGGTACAGTCGCTTCTGAAGCCACACGGCTCCGAGGGCGAGAGGAATGGTAGCCAGCAGTCCGATGCGCATCCCGGCAGCGATCCCGTGACGCTCTAACAGGATACCTCCTACGATGGGACCGATAACAAGCGGGATACGCTTGAGGATCGACTGCACCGAGAAGCCCATGGTGCGCTTCCTCTTGGGTAGGGCGTCCCCGATGAGAGCGAACGTGGCAGGCAGCGACAGACTCCCCCAGGCCATCACGAAGAGCACGCCGACGAAGACGACAGACCAGTGCAATCCGATGGCGTACAGACCGTAGCCGACGATGGCCATCAGGTTGAACAGCACGAGGCTGCGTCTGCAGCCCAATCGGTCGGAGATCACGCCGCCGGGGTATTGGTAGACTGCGTCGAGGATCGTCTCTAACGTGCCGAAGAAACCGACGATGATCACCGACGCTCCGAGCACCCGGAGGTACTTCGCAACGAACGGCGCCCAGAGCTGCTCGCCCATTCCGACGATGAGCACCGCGCCGACCAGGACTGCCACGTTGCGCTCCAGGGCAAGGAACTCGCGAAGAGCCCGCAGCTTCTGGGCGGCGCCGGCGGTCTCCCTGAATGGCTCCGGTCGCATAGCCGGGCTTCCCATCCCCCCGCGAAGTGGCGCCTGCGAGGGCTCGCCGGACTCATTCATCCGGCCGCAGTCTGCGACGAAGTCTCGATGTACTCGCGACTCGCCTTCCGCGCCCGGGTGACTCCGTCCTTCGGGACGGAGGGCGGGGATGAGGACCGAGAGGCCGTGCGGCGGTTGCGGAGTTCCTCCAGGGACTTGAAATCAGACGCCGACGCAGATTGCGCAAGGAGGCACAGGGGTGCGCTGAGGGAAGGACCTAGCCGATGAGCCGGAGAGCCGTCCTCAAGTTCATCGGCGGACCTGGGCCGAGAGAAGCGAGGCGCTCCCATTCCTAGCGTCGGCTTCACTGCACGAAGGTCGGTTGTTGCACGAGCCTCCACTTCTCCGGCCACAGCTGGATCAGCACGATGGGGAAGGCGTCCAACGCATGGATCGTGAAGAACGTCTTCTCCAACGAGAGGTCCCAGGCGGGCACAGAGCCCGGCTACTACTCGGGAGCTCGGCCCGATCTGCGAGCGGTTCAGTGCGGCCGAGAACAGGTGGGAATCGCCATGAGTCGATCGTGTCTGAAGGGGGCATTGCCGGCGCTACTGGGGTGGTGCATGATGAGTTGCACTCAGGTGATAGCGGAGGGTGAGATCACGGAGTTGAAGGACCTCCGTCTTGATACGCAGCTCGTGAAGGCCGGCGAACCGCAGGCGGTCATCGTCGCGCCTCCCGGAGCCACGTACGAAGCGGCTGTCAACGTGGTTCAGGAGGCCATCCAAGAGCGGGCAGGCGCGCGTCTGCCAGTTCTGCGCGATGAGGCCCAGACTGCGAAGCCCGACGAGATCCTCGCCACGCGAAACGTCATCGCCTTGGGCAACATGGCCACCAATCCGTTCACCGAGCGCATGTATCGGCAGTGGTACGTGTTGCTGGACCTGCGCTATCCGGGCCCGAAGGGGCACGTGGTCCGCTCGCTGCACAATCCCTACGGGACCAGCCACAACGTGATCTGGCTCGGTGGGTCGGACGACGCAGGGGTACTGGCAGCGGCCCAGGCATTTGCAGGTGGTCTGAGGGGGGATGCGAACGGGAATCTGGATGTCGGCTGGCTGATGGAGATCAAGCTCGGCGAGGGAATGACGCCGCCGAAGGTGGGCGATCTCGTGTATAGCTGGCGGGACAGCTTTCGCGAGCGGCCCGACGACGGCTCCGTGGGGTACGGCCCGTCCACGTACTTCGGCTGGAACCCCATCAGCATCGCTGGCGCGCTGTACTACATGACCGGCGACAAGGAGTACCTGGACGAGTTCAAGGCCATGGCGATGCCCGATCCGGACAACATCCCGGAGCCCAACCGCACCGACGACGCGTTCAATGACCCTATGAACCCGCTCGTCCTCAACTACCACTACCGCGCGCACCTTGTGGACTGCGTGTTCGACCTCATCGAGGAGAGCCCGCTGTTCACCGACGAGGAGCGGCTGTTCATCACCAACAAGCTGCTGGATCATCAGAGACTGCAGATATGGGGTGAGACGCTCGAGCCATGGGCCGTCTCGGATAACTACCGAGCCCCCCATGCGAGTCGTCACGGCATGTGGCACCTGCTCTGCATCTACACCGGCAGCCGGTACTTCGACAAGTACTACCCAAACCCAAGATGGCAGAAGCGGATGCAGAATGTGCGCGAGAGCTTTGAGGCGTGGATCGGTGACCCGACGTGGGGCGAGATGGACACGCTGCAGTGGGTGAGCACCTCGACCGAGCCGGTGTTCGAGTTCTTCATGCTCGACGGGTTCGACGAGTTCGTGGCCTCGGGCACCGCAAGTACGATGATGAGCGCGTTGGAGACGCTGTGGACGAACGTGCAGTTCGACGAATCGAACTCCTCGCTACCCATCAGTCTGCTTCACAAGGCGGCCCACATGATGGGGGATGGCCGGTACATCTGGCTGCGCGACCGCTGCGGCTTCGATCTGACCAAATTCCGGATCGGGCAGTCGTTCTGGCCGTCGCCCGATCTCGCGATCGAGCGGCCTGCGGACATCGTGGATCAGGTCTCCTACTTCCCGCTACCCAGAACGCGGTGGCAGCAGACGGGGGAGACGGTTCCGCTGGAGGAGGGCTTCCACTTCCTGGCGTACCGCGCCGGTTTGACGCCGGAGGATGACCTACTGCAGGTCGACGGCTTCTACGGGAAGGCGCGCACGCCTTATCATGTCAATGCCCTGTACACGCTGCGCATGTTCGGCGGCAAGACGATCTTCAAGCGCGCCTACGCCAACCAGGTGACCGTTCGCTCGAACGGCATGGTCGAGCCGGTGGTCCCCCGAGCGACGGCCCTCAAGCGCGCTGAAGCCCTAGGGGGGGCCGCGCACCTACATGTCAACGTCCCCAACATGGCGTTCTCAGCGTGGGACCGGCATCTCGTCTACGTGCCGGACAACTACCTCATCGCTGTGGACGAGGTCACGCCGCGGGAGACCGGGGTGTTCGACGTGACCGTGAAGTGGGCAGTGCTGGGCAAGCCCGCGCAGGACAAGGACGACCCTCGACGAGCCGTCTGCCCGAACGGCCCGGTGGTTCAGTGTTCCCTGCCCCTGCAGATCACTGAAGCCCCGGACGCCCCGGTCGTCCAGACGTACAGCGGCCCGCTCACCGAGGGAGAGGGCCTGACCGTCGCCAATATCATCTACTGGTCGGACCAGGCGAACGCGCTCAGTTTCACCATCGATCCGGTCGGTCCGCACGCGAACGTGATCCATGGCACCAGCGATGCCTTTGTGACGGCGGGTGACTTCGCGTCTGAGGAGATCACCACCGATGCCGCGATGGCCTACGTGTCGGCCTCACGCATCATATTGTCCGGGGTGACGAGGCTGGTCTGTGGCGGCGTGGAGGTCGTGCGCTGTGACAAGCCGGTCTCCCTCTCCTGGCACTTGGATGCGAACGAGGTGGCGATTGAGGCGGGTGAGGACTGCCGTCTCGTCCTGGCCTCAGCCGCGGGCGCTGTGGACGTCGCGAAGGGTACGCGTAGGCTCACGGACGTTGGGCCGAGCGACGAAGCGAGGCGCGCTATGTCCGCCGCCCTCGGTGCGCTCAAGCGGGAGGTTAAGCAGCCCTCTGCGGCCGGACTGCCAGCCAAGGCCGAGGCGGAGGCAGCGGCAGACTGGCGACCTACCTGGGAGGCCGCGCTGCCCGATGGCATGGTGACCAGAATCGCCCCCACTCCCTCGCACGACCCCAAGCGCATATGGGCCGCCACCTGCGACTGTTTGCCGCAGGACATGTACACGGCCCTGTGGCTCACTCCGCCCACGACTTACTCGCTATCACTCATGACCCTCGACGGCAAGACTGAGCGTACCTTCAAGCTCGACGATGCTGCCTATACGCTTTGGCCGGCCTCGGATGAGATGCAGCAGAAGGCCTTCTCCGTCCTGGTGGGACTGCGCAATGACATCCTCAGGGCGTACTCCGATACAGGCGATACGCTCTGGGAGCAGAAGGCGCAGGTTGACCCGGTCTTCAAGATCGGCGACCGCTACGATGCACCATGGTTCAGCGACCCTCGCCGGGGCCACATCGGCGTGTTCTCCCTCATGGTCGGTGATCTGTGGGGCAAGGGCTCTCAGGAGATCGTGCTTGGCAGGCCGGTGACGCTGGAGTTCCGCCGCCTCGACGGCACACTCATCCAGCGTGTCGCCACGCACTGGGGCGACAACACCACGCTCGCACCTATCCGGAAGCGGGGCAGCGAGGAGCGAGGGCCGCTGGTACTCACGGGTAAGTTCTACTGCGGAACCGACTACCTTTCAGCCGTGAACGAGGATTACGAGAACATCTCGGACGGCTTCCACGGAGGCGTTGCCGCCGGGGCCACGCAGATGGCGGCCTGGCAGCAGCGTGGCGTACGCTTCATGCGCGTCTCGGACCTGGACGGCGACGGCGTCGAGGAGGTCATCGTCGTACGCTCCGGCCACTGGAATGAGCTGGACGTCTACAGTGGCGGGACTGACGAGTGTCTTTGGACGGCCTCCTTCGGCCCCGATATGAAGTTCTCCCGTTTCATGACGGGCCTGGCGATCAGCGACCTGACGGGCGACGGGAAGCGGGAGATCGTGGTAGGCATGCGGAACGGCTGGGTCTGTGCCTTCGACTGCGCGGGCGAGTCCATCTGGCAGCAGCGTTTCCCCAGCGCCGTTACGACGATGTGCGAGACCACGCCCGAGGGGCGCGTTGCAGTCGGGCGGAAGGACGGCCTCCTTCACCTCATGGATGGCGCCGGGAAGACCGTGCAGACCGCGGGGTTGGGGTCATCGGTCACCGCCTTGAGCGCCGCCAACGGATTCCTGCTCGCCGGCACTGAGGCCGGCAAGCTCGTGCGGTTCGGGGTGGAATAGTCACGGCCCAGGGCGAACAGGCCGGGCCTCCAGGGAGGGCCTTGCGGTGCGCGTCACACAGATGGGATGGCTGTGCGGCCCCATCGTGCTCGCTGGGACCGGATGGGCCTCTGTAGCGAACGCACAGGTGTCGTTCGTGCGCCGGAGCCTGGAGACTCAAGGGGAGACGAACACGGGATATGTGGCGGCGGCGGACATCGACCAGGACAACGTCGCGGACATCGTGTCGGGCTTGCAGTGGTTCGAGGGGCCATCGTGGGAGAGGCACAGCCTGTATCCGCCCGATGCGACAACCAAGATCGACATCGGGAAGACCGTGCCGTATGACATTGACGGGGACGGAGACCTCGACCTCATCGCCAACCGGCGACCGCAGGAGCTGTTCTGGCTTGAGAACCCCGGGCCCCCGTACGTAGGCAGATGGCAGAAGCACCATGTCACCCACTCGGTGAAGTACCCGGAACTGCTGGAGTTCGTGGACATCGACGGCGATGGGCGAGATGAGATGGTAGGCTCGGACGATGGGGAGGGCTACGGCCTCCGAATCTACGAGATTCCGGAGGATCCGCGGGACGCTGATGCGTGGTCGTGGCGAACGATCGATGACTCCCCGCTTCACGGTCTTGGGATCGGGGACCTGAATGGTGATGGACGGTTGGACATCGTCAGCGACTTCGTGTGGTTCGAGCAGCGGGCGGGCGAGGAGTGGCGGGAGCATTCGCTACCGGGCCCGGAGGCCGCGCAACGTGGGCGCATGACCATGCAGACTGAGGTCTGCGACGTAGATGGCGACGGAGATCAGGACATCATCCTGACCAGAGCCCACCACTACGGCGCGTTCTGGCTCGAGTCGTCCGGGGGACAGGAGCCAGGGTTCGTCCCTCACGAGATCCTGCCCGGGGAGCTGCCGTCGCAGCTTCACGGCGTGGCTTACGGCGACATCGACGGGGACGGGGATACTGACATCTTCGCCGGCAAGTGCAGATACAGGCACGGGGATGTGGGGGAGAACGACCCGTTGGATGTGTTCTGGCTTGAGCTGGTGCGCGGCGACGCGGGCGTTTCGTGGGTGAAGCACCAGCTCGCAACGGACCTGACCATGGGATTCAGTCCGGCGATAGGGGACGTCGATGGCGACGGCGATGCGGATCTGCTGATGCGCGGTTTGGGCTTGGGGGGAAGATACGTGGTCGGGGAGCGGCAGACCATGGTGACGATGTTCGTGCAGGAGGGGCGGGGCAAGCAGGGGCGCCCTGCCGGTGCTCGCTGACCCGGGGGTGGGTCATTGGGTGGCGTTGCTGGTCAAGGAGCCCGGCGACTGAGTCACACGGAGGAACGCGCAATGATATGTATCGCCCTGCTCGCGGCTATCGCACTCCTGTTCGTCTGCACGGTCACCCCGGCCTTCGCGGCGGAGCACGACCGGTGGCGTCCCGACCTCGGGG
The DNA here is from genome assembly GCA_965602825.1 of uncultured bacterium. GTDB lineage: Bacteria > Armatimonadota > Zipacnadia > Zipacnadales > VGFC01 > CBFDAZ01. Next base: position 5,622 of record CBFDAZ010000077.1, on the reverse strand, counting down.
GCGCTGTCGATCTGTTGGCCCGGGCGGATGTCAACCTCCCGGCAGAGGGCGCCACGCTCTGGCGGGACGACGACAGCCTGCCTGCGCCCGACCACTCCCTGTTCGCGCAGACGGCGTCCCGGTTCCTCGATGACCACGCGATGCCAGCGGCGGCTGAGGAAGAAGCCAGACCGTGGGACCTTGATCGCACGGCTTCGAGACAGCTCAAGTGCCTTGCGTACCTCGCCGGTGGGGATGAGCCAAAGCGGCGCAAGGTGGCGGAGCTGTGCGTAGCACAGGCAATGCGGCTGCTGTGGGTCCTGCCGGTTCGCACCGGACATCGCCGTTCGCCTGACCGGGCGTTCTATGCAGCCACGGGTGCTCTGTCCGCGACAGGCGGTCTGCTACGCAAGTCCGCTGACGACGGAACCGTTGAGTACGAAGTGGGCACGCAATGGCTTCGCACCGGGCTGGGGCAGTTCGAGACGTACGGCGCGAAGGGTGATGCTGCGCAACGAGAGGCGGCGGCCGCGCTCATCGACATCGCGGGGGCAAGCGCGGACGAGCTTGAGATCCACGGAACAGACCAGGAGTTCTTCGCGCAGATCGACACGAACCGATCGGACATGCGCCCGGTGCGGCAACGTCTGGCCGCGGGCGACCTGGAGGGCGCGAAGGAAGCGTACGTGCAGGCGCTAGCCCGGCGGTTCTCGAGCGAGCGCGGCTGGCCCGATGTCGACTTCTGGAGAGCCATCGATCTGGACGAAGCCGACGACATCTGCCGCAATGTCTTCCTGATCCGCGCGCACATGCACCGCCGCTACGACTACGGCGAAGAGGTCGACTGGGCCAAAGTCATCGACAACGACATCGAGAGTCGCGTGTGGATGAATCACCATCCGTGGGCAGGCACGCTCACCAATGCCTATCAGAAGACGGGCGACGACAAGTACGTAACGCATCTCTCCCGCCTGTTCAACTCCTGGTATGAGAGCAGCCCGCCCACCTTCAAACGCTCCTCGGCCCAGTGGCGAACACTTGAGGTCGGCGGCCGCGCCGGCCAGCGATGGAACGTCGTGTTGCTGACTCTTGCCGCGCATCCCGTGTTTCAGAGCGAGTGCCTGTTCAAGATGGCCCGTTCGATGCTCGACCACGGGACGTACCTATCCATGTACGCAGCCGGTGGCGGCAATTGGCTGCAGGTCGAGTCCTCCGGACTGGTGTGCGCTGCGCTGCTCTTCCCCGAGCTCAAGCTGTCGCCGCTGTTCTACGAGACGGCGATGAACCGCCTGGCGTGGGTCAACGCCAGGGCGTTCTTGCCGGACGGATTTCAGTCGGAATGCTCGCCCGGCTACCATTACTTCCCACTGCGAGGCATCGCCAGCGCGATGCGGCTTGCCAACTTCCTTCACGCTCCGGTTCCGGCCAGTTTGAGCAAGCAGTATGAGGCGGGAGTGGAAGTGCTTCAGCATATCTGCTATCCCGACCGGACGCTTCCCATGCTCAGTGACTGGAACCCGCACCGGAGTTCGGTAGTTGGCGTGCTGGAGACGGGCGCCGAAGTCTTCGGGCGGGAGGACTTCCGGTGGCTGGCAGCCGAGGGACGCGAGGGCAAGACGCCCGCCGAAGTATCCCACGACTTCCCCCACGCCGGCTATTGCGTGATGCGCGACAGGTGGGGGCCCGACGGCCAGATGTTGATCTTCGATGCCGGCTACTTCGGCGCCGGCCACCAACATGAAGACAAGCTCAACTTCGTCTTCTACGCCGGCGGCCGGGAGCTGATCGGCGATCCCGGCATCTACTCGTATAAGCGCGATGAGTTCGAGCCCTACTGGCGCGGTGCGTGGAGCCACAACACCATCGTGATTGACGGACTGAGCCAGCATCGAGCCCTGGGCCCGCGCGAGAAGACACCGGACCCGGATCGACGCTTCGTCATGGGCGACGGATTCGACTTCGCCGTCGGCTGGTATCGGCGCGCCTATTCGCCGAGGGGTGCAGCCCTGTGGGGAGGTGACGCCACGTCGGACCGGGACGCGGCGATCCGTGACGTTGAACACCAGCGGTGCATCTTCTACGTCAAGGGCCGCTACGCCGTCGTCTGCGACCGTGTGCTCGGCGAGGGAGAACACCAGGTCGACATCCTGTTCCACCCGGCGCCCGTGGTCAGCGGCGAAGGCGTCCACAGGAAGTCACGAGCAGTCAAGCTGGAAATCCAGGCCAATGGTGCGGTTGTCACCAGGGAGCGCGAGCACACTAACGTCGCCCTCCTGCCGGCACAGACCGACAGCTTTGAGGTGCTGGACCTCATCGGCCAGAAGAGCCCAGTCCGCGGCTGGTTCGCGCTGTACGGCATCGTGCCCTCGCACGACATCGTCTATCGCTCACGCGCCGAGCTGCCGTGGCACTTCGAGACCGTCGTCCAGCCGTTGCTCGCCGGGTCAGCTCGGCCGATGAGCGTTCGCAGCCTGGCAGTGAAGACGGAGGATGGCAAGACGAGCGCCGGCGTATCATGCGGCAACGATGTGCTCGTTATCTCCTACGACGACCCGGCAGAGATGACCTGCAGCGAGATCCGCTTCCACGGAACCGCGCTGTTGCTCAGTCGTGACAGAGGCGGCAAGCCGGTGAGGGCCGACATGGTCGACGCAACACTTCTCGAGTATGCGGGCGAGACCGTCTTCTCTGCCGATACTCCGGTGACCGCTCGCTCGCTCGACCTGCGCTAGATTGACGCTTGAGCAGGACGTGTGGCCCCAACGAGAAACCTGCCTGTCACATGGGGGGCGTTCAGCACATGGAGTAACGACACCGATCTGACGCGGGTAATCCCGCACAGGAGCCGGCTACGATGAAACGCCCGTCCCGTCGCCTCACGTCGACCGCTTGGGTGGCGCTGTGGCTTTGCCAGTCTGGCGTGTGGACGCCTGCCGCGCCTGTGGGTCAGGCGCCCTACCCTCCCAGTCCGGTGATTGCCGGCATAGATTTCGACCAAGATACGCTGGTAGTCGCCGCGCCCGGCAGCGATCAGTTCGGCGCCACGTGGGCCGCCGACGGGAACCTCTACGCCGCGTGGGGAGATGGTGGAGGCTTCGGCGGAACCAACTCGCAGGGGCGCACCAGCCTGGGCGTGGCCAGGCTCGAAGGTAGTCCTCCCGACTGGCGGGCGGCGAACATCTGGGGCGGAATCGACCCGGTGTCCGGCCAGCACCCAACCCTCGGCAAGACGAGCAGCGGGGTCGTCGCACTGGATGATGCGATCTACCTCTACGTGCTGGAACAGGGCGTCTGGACCAGCAACCACCTGTGGCGGACGACGGACTTGGGAATGAGCTGGGCGGACCTGGGGCCGCTTTTCGACGAGCCGAACGGGGCCTTCGCGGAGTTCGGTGTCATCCAGTTCGCGCCGGATTACCAGGGAGCCCGGGCCGGCTACGTCTACGGCTACGGCGTCAAGCCGTGGTCCGATGGCCTCGGACTGTCGCGCGTTCCGAAGAACCGGCTGGCAGACCGCGCCGCCTATGAGTTCTTCGCGGGCATCGACGGCGAGGGGCACCCCATTTGGACCTCCGACATCGACGCACAAGAGCCGGCGTTTTCCGACGCCAATGGCATCGGGTGGGGGGTGACTTGCGTGTTCCACCCGGTCCTAGAGCGCTACCTGCTCGCGGTTCGGCATAGCGGGGATTCCGGCGAATGGGGGCTGTTCGATGCGCCTGAACCGTGGGGGCCGTGGACGACCGCCGCGTACGGCGCCGACCTCCCGGAATGGACGTACGCGCCGGACCCGAATGGGGCAAGCGAGAATCGTCCCGCGTGGATGCACACGTTCCCCGCGAAGTGGATCAGCGAGGACGGGACAACGATGTGGCACATCTCGGACCGCGGCGACAGGTTCAACCTGGTGCGGGCGAGGCTGCGGTTGCGCTAGTCCCGAGAGGGTAGGGCTCCGTACCGGGCGCTTCCGCGCGCGCCTACGGCCCACCCATCCCCGGCTCTGGGGGCAGGTGCAGGTCGAGACACGTCGTTCGAGCACTGGAGGACCAGAGCATCGCATTCAGACACCCGCTCTTGTTGATGGCGGCCGCCGTCCCGCTGCACGCGCTGCTTCATGCGTAGACGTACAGTCGCGTGATCGTCGACCCCCACGCGGACGATCTCTCCACTGGGTGGCGTCTTGACGTCTGGGGGGAGAATGCCGATGGGGAGAAAGGGAGTGGAGGCATCGAAGTTGTGCCCGGCCGCCGAGGCGGTCGGGCGCTTCGACTGCACACGGAGGACGCCGGGCGCGACAACCTCATCTCGCCCACCGTCGGGGAGGGCACTTGGCGGGAGCGCAGATACGAGGCCGTGGCCGTGTGGTACCGGGGCGATGGCAGCAAGGCCAAGAAGTCGTTCCAGGTCCACACCAGCCGGGAGGACGGCGAGAGCACAAACACGTACAGCGCGCAACTGCACCTCGGTAGCACGGAATGGCAGCGAGTCGTGCTCAGGAGCTTCTGGCGGCGCGAGACAAGGACGCCGAAGCGGCAGGGCACATCGAGAAGGCCCTGCGCGCCGCGGGCGTCCCGGTAGACTCGAAGCGGCTCCAAAATCAGGTCAGTAGTGCTCTGAGTACAGTCATGATGCATGCGAGATGGAAGAAGGCGCTGTAGATATGGAGTTTGCGTTCATAGCGGACCACGAGCCTTCGGGAGTTGGCGGTCCAGGCGAAGGTCTGCTCCATCTTCCAGCGGCGACGGTAGCGTCGGAGCTTCCGTCGGTCCTGAACTCGCCGCTTGCGACAGCGCAGCTCCGGGGCGATCAGGTCGATGCCTCGGTCGGCCATGCGTTGGCGCAGGGCGTTCTTGGCGGCTCGACCGCTGAGGACGCCTTGCTGCGTTCTGGGGGACATACGGCAGCGGGTTGGGCGCGGCTTGGTGACCGAGGACCGGCAGTCTGCACGCGGCAGAAACGCGCGATACTCCCTCGTGGCGGGCTCGTACGAGCGACCGCAATGAGGCCGCGCTGCCCAAGAAGATGCGCAATACGCTGTTGGTTTCGGGAAGACCGCGTGGGGTCCCACAACTAGGAGCTTCACGAGCTCCTCGCCAATAGACCAGCGCACCTTCGGGTCCTCCTCGTCCTGGAAGGCCTCGATCAACGCTGAGATGGCGGCGTCGACCGCCGCTTCATCATCGACCAGTGGGACGATCCTCCCCAGCGCCACGCCTGCCTGCTTACGCAGGTCGGCGTCCTCGTGGCAGAGGAGTTCGATCAAGGGCGCAATGGCTGGCTCGAATCCGGCCCCGTCCCCTCGCTCTGCCGCAATCGCCGCCAGTGCGCGCGCGGCCCTCGGGCGCACGCGTGTGGCTTCATCGCGTAGCGCCACCGTCAGGGATGCGATGGCTGCATTCGTCGTGTCTTGGTCCTCAATCCCTGGCACGATGCACCTAAGCGCCCACGCAGCCCACATCCGCACGTCGCCGGATCCGTCTGTGCCCAGCGCCTCGATCAGAGGGGAGATGGCCTGTCCGATAACCTCGTCCTCCTCACCCTCCCACGCCAGTACCGATAGCCGCGTCGCCGCGGCCACTCGAGCTTCAGGATCCTCGGCCTTCAGTTGGCCGATGAGGCTCTGCACTTGCTCTCCGAGATCCT
>CBFDAZ010000076.1:0-12459 GCA_965602825.1 uncultured bacterium | reverse complement strand
CGCGGACCCGTTGATGACTTCGGCCGCCTGACCGGCATGAGCCCGCAGCAGCGGGAAGCCGATCTCCTCCCGGTGCTCGACGTACGCTCGCGCCACACCACACGCAAGTCGGCGGACGCGCTCGATGATCTTGCCTCGCTCCGTCACACTCACGGCTCCTCGCGCATCCAGGAGGTTGAAAATGTGGGAGCACTTGAGCACGTAATCGTAGGCCGGCAGGGGCAGGCCGCGCTCCTGGACACGGTAAGCCTCGGCCTCGTACATGTCGAACAGGCGGCGCAGCATCTCGATGTCCGCCAGCTCGAGGTTGTACACCGACTGCTGCTTCTCTTCCTCGTACCGGATCTCCCCGTAGGTGACCCGATCGTTCCACATGATCTGCCGGTAGTCGGTGACGCCCTGCAGGTACATGGCGAGTCTCTCGGGGCCGTAGGTGATCTCGACCGTGACCGGCCGGCAGTCGATGCCCCCAACGCGCTGGAAGTAGGTGAACTGCGTGATCTCCATGCCGTCCAGCCACACCTCCCAACCGACGCCCGCCGCGCCCAACGTGGGAGACTCCCAGTCATCCTCGACGAACCGCACATCGTGATCGAGCAGCTCAACGCCGAGCGCTTCCAGGCTCCCCAGGTACCGCTCCTGAATGTCGTCCGGCGAGGGCTTCATGACCACCTGGTGCTGGAAGTACCGCCCGAACCGGTTGGGGTTCTCGCCGTACCGGCTGTCGGTAGGGCGGCGGCAAGGCTGAACGTACGCGGCATTCCACGGCTCCGGGCCAAGCGAACGCAGGAAGGTGTCGGCGGTCATGGTCCCGGCACCCACCTCAAGCTCGTACGCCTGGGCCAGGATGCAGCCCTGGCTGCCCCAGTATTCGTTGAGGGTGTTGAGAAGTGCCTGAAAGGTCATGATGATCCACCTCACTTCCGGGGCAGAGGGCCGCCCGCGCGCGCCGCGGATAGCCCCGGACGATCGCGCCCCCGTTCTAGCAGAACGGGCGGGTCCAATGACCCGCCCGCGGTCGGTTCTTGTCGCTTTTCCGCAAGCAGCCCCACCGGCGGAAGGCGAGACCTCAGCTTGGGTCCTTCATCTGGGCTGCCTGTTCGGGGGCCACCTGCGGCAGCTTCCGCCGGATGCGGGAAAGTGCGTTGTCGATCGACTTGATCTTGCAGTTGAGATCGTCGGCCATCTCTTTGTAGGACTTGCCCGTCTGGTAGGCGGCCAGCACCTGCCACTCGAAGGGCGAGAGTTCGCGCTGCAGGCACTGCTGGAGGATCCGCTTGCCCTCACTGCCCAGCACGATCGTCTCCGGGTCCACTTCCTTGTCCGAGCTCAACATCTCGGCCAGGGCTCGCTCGCGGCGGTCATCATTGGGTGCGGCTTCCAGAGAGATGGATGAGTTCAGCGGGGTCTGCTTCTGTCGGGTGGCCGCCTTGATGGCCGAGATCATCTGCCGTTGGATGCACACCTTGGCGAAGCACGCGAACGAGGTGTGGCGGTCGGGCCGGAAGTCAATGATCGCTTCCCACAGCCCGATCATTCCCACCTGTAACAGGTCATCACGTTCAGCGCCGATGAGGAAGTACGATTTGACCTTCGACCGGACCAGGTTGCGGTACTTGTAGAGCAGGTACTCGCACGCCTCTACGTCTTGGTCTTCCTGGGCTCGTCTGACAAGTTCCTCGTCACTCAACGGTAGGTAAGGGTGGCTCCTCCGGATGGAGGCTTCCCTGAAGAACTCGGCGGCATTGACCATGAGACACCTCGGCTAGGCTGATCGGATGCAACTAAACTTCGCCATCCTCAAGCTCACCGGTGGTAACCTCAACTCGACAGTTGGTCAGCAGCGCACTCGCGAGGACGATAACTCCAGCCGCGACCCCGCACAAGGCCAGCGGAATGGTGAAGAGCGGCTGTCCTCGCAGCACAATGTTCGCCGCCTTCACCTCCTTTGTATCAACGACACTCCGAACGTCCTCAAATAGCTCTCTCAGGAACTGCGGCAGGTCTGAAGAGGCCTCCGTACGCTTGTCCTCGAGGTGCGCCAACGCCGAGACCAGGTCTCCATCCGCTGCATCCAGCGCCTCTTTGGCCTCGCTGTAAGAGGCGTCAAGACGCTCCCTGAGAACATCGACGTCCTGCAGATCGTGGACCTGACTGCCGCCGACCTCCGAGCGATCCACTTAGCGTTGCTGCTCCTTCACATCGTCAACGATTCGACCGCCCGTCCCCAGGTTCCGCAGCATGTTACCCAAGGCGTGGAGCGTACGCAGGTCGTAGACCTCGACCACCAGCATCGAATTCCCGGCGACGGTCGCCGTGTGTCCGCCGCTCAGAATCGCTGCATGGAATACCGCGTGACCTAGCACCAGACCCGTAATCACGCCCAGTATCCCGGCGGCGGCGGCGTCGAAGGCCCCGATGTCCCATTTGGTGTAAGTATCAACCAGCGTGCTCGTGACCGCGGCAACGACGATGACCACAAACATGGAGCCCAGGAACGGCCATGCTTCCGTGCCACCTACGGCCCCTACACTTCGAGTGAGCAACTTGGCGAGGCTCAAACCCATGAGGGCAAGCATTAGATCGATGGCCGCCGGAATGGCTCCGCGCTTCGCCTCCACCACGCCGACGACCACAAAAAATGCAACGACCGTGACGTCAAGCCACGTCATTCTGCTGGGCGCGCCCCCCGGTTCGAGTTGCCCCTGGTTGGGCGGACGCGTTTCGCGGTGCAGTGTTACGAGAAGGGGTGCGAAGATTGCTTCGTCTGTTGCTACCAAGCTGCACTACAACTCAACTTGCCCCCCGGAGCATGTAGCCCCTCGCTCTCGCTGGCCGCATTATACTCAAGGAACTCAAACCAAGTCAAGGATCGGGCAGAGCCTCAGCACAGCCCACTCCCGCACCTCCCCCCGGCCATTGTGCCCGCACAGCCCGTTGCCTGGCTGCAGGGAAGGCCGCCGGGCTGGCAGAATAGTGCACCGCCCTGAGCGTACGCAAAACGGTCGGGAACGGCCACGGTCATTCGCGGGCTTCCCGATCATGTGAGGTGACGAGTTACATGGTGGACACGCCTCCCAGCGGAAACCTCCTGACGGCGGCGGAACTGCCCGAGGTCGTTGACCGGATCGTGGCCGGAACGCCGGTCACCGACATCCACACCCACCTCTATGCGCCGCCGTTCGGCGACCTGCTCTTGTGGGGGGTGGATGAACTCGTCTCCTACCACTACCTGATCGCCGAGGTCCTGCGGACCGACCGGAACGTTCCGCCCTCGGACTTCTGGGCCATGTCCCCGGCGGCGCGCGCCGAACACATCTGGAAAGCCCTGTTCGTGGATGATGCCCCGGTGTCGGAGGCCCGCCGGGGAGTGCTGACCGCGCTTCAGCAGTTCGGGGTCGAGGTCGGACCTGATTCGCTCGAGAAAGCGCGGGAGTACTTCCGGGATGTCGGCGTGGAAGAGCACGTTGACACTGTCCTCCGGCTGGCGAACGTGGAGTCCGTGGTCATGACCAACGACCCGTTCGACGACACCGAACGCGAGGTCTGGCTGAGGGGAGAAGCGATCGACCCGCGGTTCAAGGCAGCCATGCGTATTGATGTGCTCCTCAACTCCTGGGACGAGGCCGCCAGCAAGCTGCGGAGCTGGGGCTACGCCGTCGAGTGGGACCTGGACGAGGACACCTGCGCCGAGATCCGGCGATTCTTGGCCGACTGGGCCGACCGCATGAAGCCCGTCTACCTGGCCGTCTCGCTACCGGATGACTTCGTCTTCCCCGCCGAGGATGCCCGGTCGAAGATCATCAGCTCATGCGTGCTGCCCTTCTGCGAGGAACGAGGCACGCCGTTCGCCATGATGATCGGTGTCAGGCGAGCCGTGAATCCCGATCTGCTGCTCGCCGGTGACGGGGTCGGCAAGTTCGACAACGCCGTCCTGGAGCGCGTGTGCCGCGAGAACCCGGACGTCCGCTTCCTGGTCACCGTGCTCGCCAGAGAGAACCAGCACGAGCTGTGCGTGACCGCGCGCAAGTTCCCCAATCTGATGGTCTTCGGATGTTGGTGGTTCCTGAACGACCCCAGTCTGATCCTGGAGATCACCCGGATGCGGATCGAGCTGCTGGGCTTCGGCTTTGTCCCCCAGCATTCGGACGCCAGGATCCTGGATCAGTTGGTCTACAAGTGGCACCACTCCAGAGCGCTCATCGCCACCGTACTGAAGGAGAAGTACGCCGATCTGCTGGCCACCGGCTGGCCGCTTACGGAGGCCCAGGTACGGCGGGACGTCGAGCGGCTGTTCAAGCGGAATCTGGAGGAGTTTGCAGGAAAGCGGAACTGAACGGGGAACTGAGGGACTGTGTTGGCGCCGCGCGGTGCGGTCGCCACGTTGTACGTGCACACAATCCGTCAATGGGTCCGCCCAATACGTGGTAGTATCTGTGGTAAGAGGTTATCCGGGAGCACCGCGGGCGTGATAGCCGCGAGGACGCGGTTTGGCGTGTCCCGCCTTGCCGCCTTGGCCCAAGCGGATGCCACGCTCGGATACCAGGGTCATGCCAACTGCACGGTAGCCATGGCCGGCTGAGTAAAGGGAGATGCTGATGGACGCTACGCTGAGGACCTGCTTCGGGTTGCTGGTCGTAGCCACGGTCTGTGCGCTTACCGGGTCCACCTGTGGCGCTCAGCTCGACTCGTATGAGTCCTATGTGGTGGAGAGGCTGGAGGACAACGGGATCCTGATTGACATAGTCACCGTGCCCGGCAGGCCTCCACCCGTTCATCGCGAGCCCGCCGCGACCCCTCCCCCTGCCGACTCCGCCTCCTCCTTGCTACCCAATGTACCCGCCTTCACCTGGTGCTACGGGTGCTCAGCAACCTCGGCCGCCATGATGATGGGATATTACGACCAGTACGCCTATCCCGACAACATGTACGCCGGCCCGGCCAACGGCGGCGTCTGCCCAATGAATAACGAGACCGCCTGGCCTGATCCCCTCGGCGGCTCCAGCGGCTACTGCCCCTTGAGCGCCACCAAGGACGGCCTGGATGGCCGGTTGATCAAAGGGCATGTGGATGACTACTGGGTGGCCTACGGTCAGTTCGGCAACGACCCCTATGCCGGCAATTGGACCGAACACACGTACGGCGATTGTACCGGGGACTACATGGGGACCAATCAGGACAAGTGGAACAACCCGGATGGTAGCACGGCCTTCGCATTCATGCCTAAGGACAACCCCGACTACGCTGGATACCCCTTGTACGACTACACCGGTGGCGAAGCCAGTGGCTGGCGCGATGGAGGCCACGGCATGAGGCTCTTCGCGGAGTCGCGGGGCTATACGTTCCCCCTCGTATCGCCACCCAAGCCGGTGGAGCCGGGATTGAAGGCTGATGTCTTCAACCAGCACATCCTGGGCTATGCCCACGCCACCAGGGGCTTCACCTTCGCTGACTACAAGGCCGAGATCGACAACTTGCGCCCCGTGCTGATCCATGTCGTTGGGCACACGATGCTTGGCTTCGGCTACGACGACACGGGCAACACCGTGTACCTCTGCGACACGTGGGATAACAACTACCATACCATGACGTGGGGCGGCAGCTACAGCGGCCATGTACACACGGGCGTCACCTGCTTCAACATAACCGACCCGACGCCCGTTATCCTCAGCGACCTGCGGGCCGAGACCGGACATGGCCGCATCCGCGTGATCTGGGAGACCGCCACCGAGTTCGGCGCGGCGGGGTACGTTGTGCTGAGGTCCGAGCGCCTGCGGGGGCCGTTCGAGCGGATCAATCACGGGATCATCGCGGCGACGGGCCAGCCGGGCGAAATCGCGAAGTACGAGTTCGTAGACGAGAGCGTGCAGCCGGGGCGTACGTACTTCTACCGGATCGCCGAGGTCGCGCCGGATGGAGCGATCGAGGAACTCCCGGACCTGACGAAGGCCGTCGCCGGCGGCGCCATGCTCTACAACCTCCTGCCGCCTCAGCTTCGCGCCCTGCTGCCGCTCTAGCGCTGCGACCACCAATACAGATGTAGGACAAGGCCTCGCCCCGCTGGGCGGGGCCCTGTTTTTCGCCCTCGCGCCGTCTCGTCCCCCCGTACGACAGCCGTCTCGGCTGTCGATGCCGCGCCAGCGGCATCCCTCCGTTCCCTCGCGCCTCCGGCGCTACGCCTGTCCTACCGGTTGGCACCTGGCAGCTCATCAAGGATCAGGTTGCCGGTCCCGGCTTCCTTCACCACGATCCGCCCCGTCAGCGGGCCTTCCTTGGCGAACCGCACCTCGATCTCACTCTCTCCCAGGCTGAGCGACACTCCGAGCATCTCGCCCTCGTCGATGACCTTGGCTTCCGGCCACGCTGTTGAGGCCGCGTCCGTGGCAAGCAAGACATGCAGGAAGTAGTCACGCGTCTGCGCCTCGCTCGGGCTGACCTCGATCCGCCAGCGCCCCGCCTCCTCCGGGTCGTACTCCTTCGTCGGCGGGTAGTTGACGCCATTGACCTCGAACTCGTGCCCCGGCCCACCGATCGTCGTGAGACTGACCTCCGCCGGATGCAGCGACTCCACGGCAAGGCGGCCGTCGCCGTTGATGATCTCGGCCCGCGAGCCGTCGACCCGCGGTTCCTGCGCGGAGTGCAGGAGCCACTTCTTCTCGAAGGCCGCATCGGTGGACTCGACGCGATCGAAGACCACGAAGCAGTCCGGGCGCACGTACAGGAAGGCGCGGGTGAACTCCTTGAGCTTCCCGGGATTGTAGGAGCGCGTGGCATCGCCCACCACAAAGGTGTAATCGTCCGTCGCCTTGTACGCGGTGATCTCGGCCCGGTGATGCTCGTCGCCGGGCGTTACGTCGGCCACGAAGTTGGGGCCCCCGCCGTAGATCTGACCGCCGTCGTTCGCGCCCTGCCCGGGCTTCCCGTACCCCCACGCTCCCGCATCGAACGCCTCGTTCGGGTCGGTCACTGTCACGCAGTTGTGGGCGATGGTACGGGCGTAGTAGTTCGCCCGGTGGGCCGTGGCGTCGTACACTCCGGTATCCATCGCCAGCAGGGCGTTCTTGTGGATGACGAAGCTGTTGTTATCGGAGTGCTGGTGCCCGCCGAAGTAGATCGGGGCGCAGATGAAGAGACCAAACGTCGCGTCCGGCTCCCACGAGCTGCGCATCGAGACCCAGCCAATGCCCCGGAAGTGGCGGCTCAAGGGCAGCTCGTCCCGTGACACGTGCGGCACGCTCGGGTCGTACCAGAGCAGATACGGCCACCATGTCCCCGCCCCTATCTGGTACTTCACGCCGCGCGCGTCGCGGCGGATGGCTTCTTCCTTGATCCGGTCGGCCCACCAGCCGGCGACGCCGTCGTCCCGGCGCCGCTGCAGGAGCGGCATGTACATGGCGATGTTGCCGTCGTAGGAATCGTGCCCGCCGAGGTCGGCGGGGCTCACGCGGCCGTCATCGAACGGTCGGGCGTTGTAGATGCACCAGTGGGCGTCGCCGTCCAGGCCGGAGAACTCCTCCCACAGAGTCTCGCCGGTAGCGGAGGACCACAGCTCGACGAGGTGTGCGAACTCGTAGGTGAAGAAGGCGTGGTAGCTCATGCTCTCGTGCCAGCCGCCGTCGCCCTGGGTCGCGAGGTCGTGGGCCGGCATCAGGTGATTCACCAGCAGGTCCAGCCCATCCATCGCGAGCCGGCGTGCCGTCTCGTCGTCGATGCCCTCCTCGTGCAGCGCGATGCCGACGTACAGGATCGGCCCGTACTCCAGATAGACGTGGTTGTTGAACTCCGAGTGGCGCCAGGTCCCGTAACACTGCTGCGCCGCATGAATCGCCGCCCGGCCGTACCGTTGCTTCTGCTCTGCAGTGAGATCCTCATGGAGCCAATCGTACGCCATCGCCAGGGCCTTCGCGATCCGGGGCCAGGTCCAGCCGTCGCCCTGGGCTTCGGCGAGGAAGTCGGCGATGGCGACGGCATGCGCCAGGATGTCAGGATCGCGATCTGCCACTCGGTAAGCAATCACACACGCCTGAAGCTGCGACGGCGTGGCCCACAGGTTCTGGAAGTAGTGGCTCCCCTGCGACCACTCGTGAATCCACTGCCAGACATCCTGGAGAGCTTCTTCCGTCCCGATCCGCCGCTTCAGCTCCTCGATGTCGTCGGGCGTGCAGAAGATGCGGGGATGCTCGCGCCGGATCTTGCGGAGTTCGGGTTCCAGGACCTGTTGCGCCGCCGGATCGCGGCCCCGCAGATCGGGCCAATCGGCCCGTGCGCGGCAGCCTGACAGGGCGACCTCAACGGCAGCAAGCAGCACGATCACACCGGTGCTTCTCATTCCCCAACTCCTCTGCGGCTCTCGATATCCGGTATCGGCATCCCGCCCACGGGCGCCACCATGGCACCCACAGTCGTCGGCCGGCCCTCGTAGGGGCGCGATTCATCGCGCCCGCCGCCGTCGCCGTGACCCGCCGTCTGGAGGGGCTGAATGGGGATACGGCTCCGCAGGAGCCGAGGGGTCCCCATCCAGCCCGCAAGCCGTCAGTGTGCCTGAACGGCCGGGCCGGATGGGGCCCCGCGAACACTTCGTGTTCGGTTGCCCCATTCGGCCCCTCCTCACGTCAACGTATCTGGGTAATGACCATCACGGCGCCCGCCGCCGTCGTCGTGTGGCCGTGACGGCCGTTAGCCGTCCGTGGGCCGGAATACCGAATGCCCCCGCAGCAGTTCCTGCCCGCACACAACGTCGGCCGGCCCTCGTAGGGGCGCGGTTCATCGCGCCCGCCGCCGTCGTCGTGTGGCCGTCATGGCCGTTAGCCGTCCGTGGGCAGGAATACCGAATGCCCCCGCAGCAGTTCCTACCCGGACACAACGTCGGCTGGCCCTCGTAGGGGCGCGATTCATCGCGCCCGCCGCCGTCGTCGTGTGGCCGTCATGGCCGTCAGCCGTCCGTGGGCCGGGTTTCTCCCGATCTGCTCCGCAATCGGGATCCCGACTCCAGCTCCACCGGAGGTCGGGACTAACCCGGCGCCGTCGCCTCATGTCGGCTCCTGGCCTGCCGAACGACAACGACATAACAGCGTCGGCTTAGGAAAGCCGACCCACGGTACGGCAACACGTCAATCCCCCCGCCGCACGCCGTCGCCCCTATCCCTCCTCCCCGCCCACGCCCAACTCCCTCAACGTCTCCTCCACAAGGTCCCGGTTCGGCCCGCGGTATCCGTGTTTGTCGTAGAGGGTTCGGGCGCGCTGCAGATAGCCTCGCGCCTCCTCTGCCTTCCCCTGCCGTAGGTTCAACAGGCCCATCCGGGCCAGCTGGTCGGCCATTATCTCGGCGGCGCCGAGGCGCTCTGCAATCTCGTACGCCTCATTGTAGCACCGCAGCGCCTGTTGCAGGTCGCCCTTCGCGGCGTGGATGTTGGCCACGTTGCTGAGCTGGTTCGCCATCGTCTGCGGGTTGTTCAGCCGTTCGCCGATCTCGTACGCCTCCTGATGGCACCGCAGCGCTTCGTCTAACTCCCCTCGATCCGCGTGGATCAACCCCATGTTGCCCAGCTGGTTCGCCATCGTCTGCGGGTTTTTCAGCTGCTGGGCGATGTCGTACGCCTCCTGATGGCACCGCAGCGCCTCGTCCAGATCACCCCGACGACGGTGGATCAAGCCCATGTTGCCCACCTGGTTCGCCCTCCTCTGCGGGTTGTTCAGCCGTTCGCCGATCTCGTACGCCTCTTGATGGCAGCGCAGCGCCTCATCCAGGTCACCACGACGACGGTGAATCAAGCCCATGTTCCCGAGGGCAGTCCCCATCGTCTGCGGGTTGCTCAGCCGCTCCGCGATGTTGTAGGCCTTCTGATGGCACCGTAGCGCCTCGTGCAACTCCCCGCGCCGAGCGTGGATCAAGCCCATGTTCCCGAGGCAGCTCGCCTGCCCGGCCTCATCCCTGAGCTTCCGGCCGATCGCGTATGCCTGGCCGAAGAGCACGAGGCCTTCGTCGAGTTCGCCGATGCGCCGCAGGCCCAGCGCAAGATTGCTGGCCGCGAGGGCCACGAGCCGCTCGTCGCGCGCGGAGCGTGCGCGGCCCAGCGCGGCGCGCCCGAGGGGCAGCCATTCCTTGACGGCACCCTTCCCGCGACAGTGCGCTTCGAGCGCGCTAGCCGCATCACAGAACAGCTCCGCGCTTGCGGTCCTCTCCACGCGGCGCACGCCCTTGACAAGCTGCACGAGGGTGTCCGCGTCAGCCGCCTCCAGAATGCCGAGCCGGACCAGCTCCGGCACGCGGGCTTCCTTGCCGTTGGGGTCAAACTCCAGCAGAGCGAGACGAACGACAGAGGTGAACGTCTTGTCGAACTCGGGTTGCGACAGGCCGCTCGCCTGGCGCAGGATCGCGCGCGGCACGGTCACCGGGAACACCGAGGCGAGCGCCAGGAGCCGCTGACCCTCCGGCCCGGCCAACTCCAGCGATGTTCCAAGCACATAGGGCAGCAGCTCACCCTTCCGCTCCCTCATGTCACCGAGGACTTGCTGCAGATTCCGCGTGCCCTCCGCCGCCTGGCCCAGCACGAGCCGGATGGTCAGCGGATGGCGCCCGACGGTGCGGATCAGCTCGCCCAGATCACGCGGCGCGACCTCCAGGCCAAGCTGCCGGGCCTCCAGAAGCGCCAGCTCGATGGCATCGTTCGTCACCGGCTCCGAGAGCGGCACGGTAGGCCAGCCCCCCGGCTGCCGGAAGCAGGTCGCCAGGACCCGGCAGCTTTCGGGGAGATCGGCCAGCAGTTGGCGGATGGCGGGCTCACCAATCACCGTGTCGAGATTGTCAAGCACGATCAGGGGCTGCCCTTGGCCCGCCAGGAGCGTACAATCGTGCAGGAGATCGGGGAGCGGCGCATCGCGCCCCAGACCACTTCCAAGCCGCTCCGCCAGCCGCGCGATTACATCGTCGGCACTCTCGGGCCGGTCCACCATCTGGGTCCCGGCGCGGAGCGGCTCCAGCTCCTCCGGCACCTCGTGCACCTGCCCCGAGACCCACACGACGCGCTCGAAGTCCTTTGCCGCGCGGATGGCGGCCTCCTGAGCCAGGGCCGTCTTCCCGACGCCACGCGCGCCGTAGACAATCGTCAGCTTCCGCTTCTCCAGGCCCTGCGCAACCTCCACCAGCTCTTCCCGCCGCCCGACGAAGCGTGCGGGGAGGTTCGTCAAGTGGGCGACGCGCTCCCAATCCGGATCGCTCAGGACGCCGGCTTGCTGCACTGCCTCCTCCGGCAGCACGGCGCCCTGTTCCGAATCGACCACCGCACTCGACACGAACATCACCGGGGTCGCGAACTCCCAGGAGCGGACGCGCTCCCCGTGCTCCTCGTAGACATCCTCCCGGGCGGCCGCCAGCATGTGGGCCGCATCTTCCTGCGGACGCAGCCGCCCCAGGAAGCCCGGCGCGAACGCCTCTGCCGCATCGATGCCGATGGGGAACTGCATGCCGACCACGATCGGGACCCCGCCGGCCACAATGTCGGCGGCGATGGCCTGTGCGTCCTTCGTCTCGGCGCCGGTGAGGCAGGAGTTCAGGACCACGATCTGCGTGCCGGCGCCGGTCAACCACCGAATGACTCCCTTTCGCTTCACCGGGTCGCACGTCCAGTCCGGCTCCTCAAACAGCAGCCCTTGCCTCGACCCATGCGCCAGCAGATAGACGACCCCCGGCTTGGTCTCGTCCAGCGCCTTGCGGAACAGCCGTGCGGTGACGTGACGCCGGACGGTCACGGGAAGCGGGCACTCGGAGGCTGCCTTCCGTAGCATGTTCGCGTGCCCGCGGACGTCGGCGATGTAGGGCTGCTTGTGGGAGTCCGCGGGCTCCGAAGGGTCCAGCACGGGCATGGTCAGTGCGGCCAGCAGCCCGCGTGCGACGCCGGGTTGCAGCTCCGCTGAACTCTCAACCACACGAACGATGCCCGGCTTCAAGGCGAGGAAGTTCCGGCCATCTTGCATCAACTCCCAGGGGAGCGGGGCCAGGTCCTCGGCGAGGTCGAGCGCGAGGCACCTGTCTCCAGCAACAGCGGCGCGCGCCTCATCGGTGGGCAGCAGCGTATGGAGCAGCTTGTGGCCGAACGCCTCAAGGAAGTGGCGCGGGATCTTGGGGGGCTTCTCGTCGGAGGATGGATCGCGGCGACGACTAGCCTCCCTGAGCTGACCCACCTCGTAATCGAAGACGTCCGCCACGAGGTCCGGTGATCGCGGAAAGACCTGCTCTCCGACCTTCACGCTTTCGTCATCGACAAAGACCCTCAGGAAAGACATGCAAGACCACCCCGGAAGCGCCCGCTAATGTGTAGTTTATACGTCACTTGACGAAGGAAGTAAAGCCAAACCGCGGGCGTGCCCTGGGGGCCGCAGGCTGGAAGCCCGCGCCACGCGGGAGGACCGAGGAGGGTGTAGCAACGGAGGACGGCGAATCCCAGGGCAACGACATAAGCC
>CBFDAZ010000075.1:0-12496 GCA_965602825.1 uncultured bacterium | reverse complement strand
GGTGGCGGTCATGAGCCGGAACGCCGACAGGGCGGCCAGCTTCGCCGAGCGCCATGGCGCGCGGCGGCACTACTCGCAGGTGGAGGCACTGCTGGCGGACGACGAAGTCAACGCCGTCTACGTCGCTACGCCCCCCAACCTGCACGCCGACCAGACCGTGTTGGCAGCCCGCGCGGGCAAGCACGTCCTGTGCGAGAAGCCGATGGCGCTCAACGTGGCCGAGTGCCGCACCATGATCGCGGCCTGTCGTGAAGCGGGAGTGCAGCTCTGGGTGGCCTACTACCGGCGCTACTGGCCAGTGGTGGAACGCATGAAGCAACTACTGGCGCAGACTGCAATCGGGCAGCCCACTATGGCCCGCGTGACCGTCACCGGCCTGTACCGGCCGCCCCCCGACGGGCCTCCCCCCTGGCGCGTGCAACCGGAGGTAGCTGGCGGCGGCTTCCTGACCGATGTGGGCAGTCACCGACTGGACCTGCTCGTCCATCTGCTCGGCGAGGTGCGCGAGGTAAGCGCTTTCGTGGACACGCTGTCCTTCGAGATCGAGGTGGACGACAGCGCCTCGGTGCTGCTCAAGTTCGCCAGCGGAGCCCAGGCCGTCGTCACCTGCCACTGGAACGTGGCGGCCGGCCTCGATCAACTCGAGATTGGGGGCACGGCCGGCCGCATGCTCGCCGTCGATCTGGGTGCCGGTGAGCTGCTGGTCGACAGCAGCGGCGAACGCCAGAGCCTCCAGCTGCCGCCACCCTCGATCACGCATCTGGGCCTGGTTCAGCGCATCGCGGAGAGCCTCAGCACAGACGCTCCCAACCCACTCTCGGGCGAGGAAGGGATGAAGACCACCGCCATCCTACAGGCGGCCTATCTGTCCTCACAGCGGCGCTCGGCAGTCAGCCTACGTGATCTGGCCTGATGTGCAGCCTCTGGGGCAGCGTGAGCCCGACCCCCTCTCAGAAGAGCGGGTCGCCCGCCATGTCCGGCGTGAACGGGGCAGGCCGGGGGCCGCCTCGTGCGCTACCGGCCCGGGTAGCGCATGGTCACCAGCGCCCCGAGCCAGGCAAAGGCCATCGCCGTCAAGGGGCAGGCCACGAATCCCCCGCTTTGGGCCGCTGTCTCGCCGAAGTGCGCCAGTTCGACGGCGGCCAGCCCTACACCAAGTCCCTGCCCAGCCCTGACGATGAGCCCTTGTACCCCGAAGTAGATGGCCTCTCTCCCCTCCCCCGCCTCCTGCGCGTCGCGCGCCGCGATGTCGGAAAGCAACGCGTTCGGGATGGTGAAGAGCACGGCGATCGAGGGGCCGACCAGTACCATGATTGCCCCCGCCTGACCGAGGACAGACCACGGGACAGGCAGTCGACCCAGTGCAGCCAAAGGGATCATCGCGATGCCGAACAGAACCATCGCCCCGACGAGGACATGCTTGTTCCCCACCCGCCGGGAGAGCACGGGAATCAGAGGAAAGAACAGCGCCGCTACCAGCAGGCCAACCGCCATGACGAGGCCTTGCTGCGTCTCCGCAACGCCGGCCCTGGCACCCACGATCTTCGGCAGCGCCCCCAGGATCACGCGCACACCCATCCAGAACAGGAGTTGGCCGATGACGTACGGCAGGAAGAAGCGATCGCGCAGGGCGCCCGTAACGGCCCCCCGCAGAGATCGACCCGATATGGGCGCGCTCTCAGCGGCCATGGGCACGAGCAGCGGCGCCCACGAGCACAGGAGGACGATGGGCGCCATACAGAGAGCCATCACGACATACCCGTGGCGGTCGATGAGGTAGCCGGAGGCCAGCATGCCGCCCACGCCGCCGATGAGGTTGGACACGCCCTGCCACACGGCCAGACTCACGCGTTGGCCGGGGTCCGACGTGATCTCGGGCAGCATTGCCAGGTACGGGCACACCACCACGATGAAGGCGAAGAAGAAACACGAGGCGGTGATGGCCAGGTAGACTGCATTCAGCGCCGAGCTGGCGGCGACGGGGGGCGCCCAGACGAGTACGAAGGTGATGGCCAGGAACGGAGCGCCGATGAGGATGAAGGGCTTCCGACGGCCCCAGCGCGTCCTGACCCGATCGCTCCAGAAGCCCACGAGGGGGTTCGCCAGCGCATCCACCCCGTGGCCGACGATCATGGCCACGGCAAACGCTCCGGCGGGTGCGAGGACCGTCCACCTCAGGTCGGTGGGATCGGGCCGGTAGCGGGGAAGCAGCCAGGCCAGGGCGACGCCTGTAGTCAGGGCAACGCCGAGGTGCCCGAGGCCGTAGAGGACCTTATGGGTGAGCGTCAGTTGGCCACTCGCGCAATCAATCTGCGGCTCGCCAACTGCGCCGCACGGCGGGGGCTCCATGGTCCCAGCACACCCAGCCTCCGCCGCTACGTGGCGGCGGAGAAGCATGTAATCATGTCTGGTGGCAGCGTGGCGAGCGACGCCGCGCCTCGGTTCTTCAGCGAGAGGCCGGCCCCGGCGTCTGCGCGGAGCGTCTCCCAATCGGCCCGACTCGCCGCGCTCAACGCGGAACCACCCTCCGGCAGCGCTCAGTCGGGCACGACCGGGTTCGCTCTGCAAGAGGAAGCGGCCTCCAGAGGCTGTCGCCCTTCCTCGAGGCGCCCTTGCCGCCCGGGAGGGAGGTGGGCGCCGGTTGGCCTCAGAACACGGCGAGTGTCAGCCAAGACACCGCCACTCAGACGCAGGCCAGGAGGCCTATGGAGATGCCGGCTCTTCTGTTCCTCAGTTGCTGCGGCGCGCTGCCTACAACCGCCGGCGCTCAGGAGAGAACAATGCTCTACGTCTCGAAGCTCGGGGACAACTCAGATGGGTTGTCATGGGCGACGGCCTTCACGACGATCCAGGCCGCTCTCGACGCCGTTCCCAATGCCGAGGGAGGGCACCGAATCATCATCCGGCCCGATACCTACTTCGAGGCCATGCTCTTCCCCGCTCACAAGGGCGCCGAGGGGGCCTGCAACGAGTTGATCGCGGATGTTGACGGCAGCCTGGGCTCGGGCACGACCGGCTGGGTCGTCGTCGATTCCGGCGACCCGGAGCAGCGGGGCTTCAAGAGCCACGACTGGTGGGGGCCGATACGGTCGAATACTCAGGGCTGGTCTCCCGAGCATACCGATCCGACCTTCTCGGCCATCGGCTGGGATCGGTGGGCCCTGCGGAACCTCTATGTGACCGGCGGCGATGGCGGCCTGATGTTCGACTTGACCGACCAGGTCCGGCCGTTCACCGTGGTCGTCGAGGACTGCGTCAGCATCGGCCGGGCCTTCGGGGGCGGCGTGGCGAGCTGTCTCTCTCGGCCTGATGAGCCGGTCGCCTTCCGGCGCTGCCACCTGTGGGCGCTGGACTGGTGGGGCGACACGGCGGGCGCCTATGTCCGCGTCGAAAATGAAGCAATGCCCGACCGGCCCGACGTCGTCTTCGAGGACTGCACGATGGTCGGCCCGCAGTGCGCGCTCAAGAGCAGCAACTTCGGCTTCAACACCTTCAGCCGCCTTCAGCTCACCCGCTGCCGCTTGGTGGCCCTCAACTTCTCGCAGCCCCACGGCACGCCCACGGACGGGATCATTCAGAGCGTCCAGGACGGCAAGCTGCTGCACGTGGACCTCGAGGACTGCACGCTGATGGGCTACAAGGTCTTCGGCGTCATGGTCAACAAGGACACCGCCAGGGACATCAGCTACACCATCAGGGGGGATGTGAAAGCGTACGTGCAGTTCCAGCAAGAGGTGCCTGAGGGCTTCCTGCGCCTGGGGCACTGGCCGGTGGACGTCTTCCAGAGCATCGTCCCCCCCTCTCCGGCCAAGTCCGGCCCACTCCTGCACCAGGAAGGCGTTGTGCGCGAGAACCTGTGCGAGGTGACGCCGGTCGTCTGGCAGGGACGCCTATGCTTGCTGGAGTCCGTGCGGCCTGGGCGTGGAGGCTCGGTCGAGGAGTACTACATCCGGGTGACTGATGCAGACACAGGCGAGGAGTTGGCCCGCTTCGCGCAGGGGCACGGCCTGGCGTGTGCTCACGTTGAGGAGGGTGTGCTGTACGTCTTCGCCTCCCGCTACGAGCCGGACGGTCCGTGGAGTGACGTGACGCTCTTCGTCTCCTCGGACCTCAAATCGTGGGACAGCAAGGTGGTCATCCAGCAGGAGCCCGCCGAGCACCTGTTCAACAGCTCGGTCTGCGAAGGGCCGGAGGGGTTCGTGATGGCCTACGAGACGAACGACCCCGCCTATCCTGCGTTCAGCATCAAGTTCGCCCGTTCGGATGACTTGCGGTCGTGGACCAAGGTGCCAGGCGTCGTCTTCGGCACCGATCGCTACACCGCTTGCCCCTGCCTCCGCTACGTTGACGGCTACCATTACATGCTCTACCTGGAGCACCGGACGCCCCGGTGGTTCTTCGAGACATACATCGCGCGTTCGCGGGATCTCACAACATGGGAAGTGGCGCCCGGCAACCCGGTCCTCACGCCGACCGGCCTCGACGAGGGAATCAACGCCTCGGACCCGGACCTCATCGAGTTCAATGCCACAACGCGCATCTACTACGCCGTCGGCGACCAGCGGACGTGGGCCAATGTGAAGCGGGCGACCTTTGAGGGCGGCATGGGCGAACTGTTCGGAGCGTACTTCACACCGTAGGCGAGGTGGAGCGTGAGTGGGCCCCTCATCGCCGCGGCCGGCAAGGCAACCCGTGTGGCGCCGATGGGATCAGGCGGAGCGCCCGAACTCGAGATCCCGTTGTTCGAAGGGGACATCGGCCTTCCGATCGACAGGAACGAATAGCGCTGTGGCGGGCGCCACATTCACGGCCAGGCGCATCTGTCCGGAGGTGACAACGTATGAGGACCGTTCGCACAATCGTGGCCGCAGTTGCCGCTCTGAGCCCTGCCGCGGGGCCAGGCGCCCAGGAGCCGCCGAAGCTCCCCAGATCCACGCACAACCTGCTGGTCGACGCCAGGGCGTCGGGGAACCTGGAGTCCTATGACAAGGGCCTCCGGGGCGCCGCGGATCACATGATCTACGACCTGCAACGCCGCCGCTTCGTGAAGCGCTCGCAGTGGGCGGAGTACGGGGTCGGCTTCGGCGAAGACCTGGGTGTCGTGGCCGAGGGCGAGCCCGCCTGGTGGATGGCCGAGTGGCCGGAGCCGGTGGACGCCAACCTGATCGTCCTGAGCGGCGTCTATCCGAACCAGCCGCAGCCCGATACCGCCTGGAAGATCGAGCGGCGCCGGGAGGGGGAGTGGACGACTCACGCGCGTGGAATCGGCGACTGGTACAACACCGGCCGGTATGTGTGGGGCGGGCCGGGCACCGAACCGATCCGCTTCGACGCCCTCCGAGTGAGCGTTTTCAGCAAGGACGAGGAGACGCCGATCAAGAGCATTCACTTCCGCGGCGAGGAAGGCCTGTCCTGGATCGTCGCCCACTGTGCCCCGATCGATGCTCGGCTCAACCTCCCCGGGCCGGCAGTCTACGCGGGACGAGAGGCGCGGTTCGACGCCGCGCCCCTCCTGGGCGAGATTGAGTCGTGGAAATGGGACTTCGGCGACGGCGCGCAAGCTACCGGACGCGAGGCAAGCCACACGTATGAGCAACCCGGCACGTACGACGTCACCCTCCGCTTCTCCGACGGCGAATACTCAGCGAAGCTGGTGGAGGCCGTATCTGTCGCGCCGCCGATTGAGGCGCTGATCCGGCCCCTGGACCGCCCCGCAATGGCCGGGGAACCGGTCACATTCAAGGGGCACGCTCCTATCGGCAAGGCGAAGAGCTACGAGTGGGACTTCGGCGATGGAGAGCTTGCCCGCGGGCGCGAGGTGCGCCACGTCTTCTCCGAGGCGGGGATATACCAGGTGAAGCTGACGGTCTCCGACGGTCAGTACAGCGACGAGTGCCGCGCGATCGTGCGCGCACACACGGACGAGACGCTCAACGTCCCTCAGGTCGCGCTCGACACGGACCAGAAGAACGAGCAAGACGACCAGCACTATCTCGGCTATGGGCTCTTCAGTGAGCTGGACGTACTTGGCGTGAACAGCACCCACCACGGCGGCGGCCAGGAGGCGATCAACTACGGCGAGATCATCCACGTGCTCGATCTCGCGAAGCAGAGCGGCCTCCCCGATGACCGCGTGCCCTTTGTCTTCCACGGAGCGGATGAGCCTCTGGAGATCCCCGGAAGCGGGGATTGGCGCGATACCCGGTTCGTCCTCACGGAGGCCAGCGAGGCGATCCTGGCGGCCGCACGCGGCGCGTCACCCACGAACCCGGCGTGGGTCGTCCCGGTGGGCCCGGGAACGAATGTGGCGGTTGCCGTCCTGCAGGCCAGAGCGGAGGGGCTGGACCTTGCAGATCGCCTGCGGGTCATGTGGCTGGGCGGCTCAAACGAGGCGATTACGGGGGAGTTCAACGGCAACAACGATCCCTGGGGGACGTGCGTGGTCACCCAAAGCGGCCTGGAGACGTGGATCATGCCGGCGCCGGTCGGGGCGCGCGTTCGGATCGACAAGCGCACCGAGGGCGACCTGTACGCCGATCACCCCCTCGGCCAATACCTCAGGCAGATCGTCCCCGCGCGCAACAAGCCGCTGTTTGACCCGGCATGCCTGGCAGCAATCATCAGCGAGCGGCTGGGCCTCGGGTGGATCAGGGAAGTTGAGCCCGTCACGGTCGGCGGCCCGGCGGATGGCTATCGGTGGTCCAAGGCCGATGAGCCGACGACCGTGCGGATCATCCGCCAGATCGACCAGGAGGCGATGAAGGCGGACATCTTCCAGACGATGAAGGGCGAGCGAACCAGGCTGCACGGTGCGCCTGCACCGGCGAGTCAGGCAGACGGACGAACGGAATAGAACCATGAGCACGCACTGGACGGCCGTTGTGACTGTCTCGGCGCTGGCTTCGCTCTGTCAGGCCCACGCGGCAACGTACTACGGCTCTCCCGACGGACAGGGCGATGGCTCGTCGCGCGGAGAGCCGTTCCTGGTGGCCCGCTTCTGGGAGGGTGCCAAGCCCGGGGACACGCTGGTTCTGCTGGATGGGACGTATGGGGGCGCCGACTCCATGGTCAGCCCCCCAAAGGGCCTGTGCGGCAGGGAGGGCGCGCCGATCACGGTGCGCGCCTTGAACGACGGCCGGGTGACGATCGACGGCAAGGGCGCCGCTCGCCCGGTGGCGCTCTACTACAACGACTGGTTCGTTGTCGAGAGACTGAACGCCCACAGCTCCAGCGCCAGCGTCGTCAACCTCAGTCGCTCGAACCACTGTGCTGTCAGGCGCGTGTGCGGGTGGGATGCTGCCGACGGCAACACCAATGTCTTCGCCGCCCATTACGGCGAGCACAATCTGTTCGAGGACTGCGCCGGCTGGGGGATCGCCCGGAAGACGTACTCGTGCTCCCAAGGCGGCAACTACACGACCTTCCGGCGCTGCTTCGGTTGCTGGGAAGGCTCCCACGCCGTCGGCCCCAAGATGGCCTTCACCCTGTTCTACAACAGCCACCACATCACAGCCGAGAACTGCATCGCTACCTGGGACGGCCGGCTGATGCAGGAGAGCCACACCGTGCTGGGCTACGACGGCAAGCCCTTCACCAAGTGGAGCGATGGTTCGGGCAAGGCGCGGCATCTGACGAACTTCGTCGTGGACCAGCCGTACGGCTGTTTCGGCATGGACCGGATCGACAGCGGACCAACCAAGGGACCGGCTGTCTACGGCTGTATCGCGTACCGCCTGAAGACTCAGCGCGTGGTCAGCATTCCCGGCCTGTTCTTCATGCGCTGCATGCAGCCCCACGACGGGTGGTTTGAGGACTGCGCTGCCATTGTGGAGGAGGGCGCCGAAGACGTGCGGCCGTTCCACATCACCAACGCAGACGGCCGGGACCTAACCGCGGTAGGGGGTCCGGAGCCCCTCGTCCGAGACGGCAAGATCGAGAACATACTGACTGCACAGGGGGACGAGGAGCGGACGGCCTGGACCAGGATGCTGCAGCCGGAGCCACCCGAAGATGGCGCCCACATCTACTACCGCTACGAGAACGGCAAGCTGACGGATCGGCCGCTGTGGCCCTGGCCGATGAACGAGAGGATCAAGGAGCTGACCGGCCTGGACGTCACAGCCACCATCTTCGCTCTGGGCGAGCAACCCGACCGGTGACAGGGGAGACGGTCAGATGAGACTGAAGGTACCGCAGATCGCCGTTCCCGACTTCTGGCTGGCGAACTTCGGCCGGGTCGAGGACTACCTCTACCACACGCTCAAGGCGGGAACGCTCCATCCTGTCGGAGCCTCGTCGCGCGGCTACCCGCTACATGTCGTCGAGTACCCTCGCGAGGGCTGCCCGAGGCTGATGGTCATTGGCGGAACGCACGGGCACGAGCCCGGCACCGTCGCTTCCGCGATGAACCTGGTCCATCTGATGGAGTCCGGCTGCGACCTGGCGGATCAGCGCCACGACCACCTGCTCGACCTTCTGCGGAGCGTCCATCTGTTCGTTGTGCCATGCCTCAACCCCGACGGGCGAGCCATCTGTCCCGACTCGTTTTATGCCCAGGGCCTGGACACCGTCACCATCTACGCGAGCGGCCTGAAGAAGGACGGCAGCCTGATCCCGTATGACGCCGATAGTGACGAGCCGCTGTACTACTTCGACCCCGCCGAAGCGATCTTCGTGGGCGGGCAGTTCAACGGCGCGGGCTATGCAATGAACCGACGCCGCTCGTGCGACGAGAGCGACGCGGTCGAGGTGCGGGCGCTGCTCAGGTTCGTGAGGGACGTCGGTCTGGATGCCATCATCGACCTGCATGCCTGCGGCTATAACTTCGCCTTCCAGGCGCGGTCCCACGAACCGCCGTACTGGCCGATCATGCGCGAGTGGCAGACGCGGGCCGAGAAGCTGTTTGGCGAGAAGGGCCGCCAGCTCAACAAGCTCCATGGCGACGGCGATCCGCCGGAGCCGCCGGCCTTCCACTTCAACTCGGCTCTGTTCCACAAGCACGCGGAGCTTATGTGGGTCGCCTTCGAGGGCCGGCAGGGCTACCTCGGCCGGCCTTCCTTCATGCCACTACCGACCGAGTGGGAGATTGTCGATGATTACCTGTCTGCGGTGACCGTCTTCCTGGAGCTCGGCGTCGAGGGGTACTATGCACGGGCGAACGAAGAGGTGTTCGGCGGCGGGTGACGGCACGGCCGTCCCCTTCGGGCCAGTTCGGCGGCGGACGCTCACTCGGGCTTCGGGGTCGGCTCCGGGGCGTGCGCCTGGCGATACTCCGCCTTCTCCTCGTCCGCGTAGGGCGGAGGGCCCCAGGCCTCGATCCCCATGAGGGTGAACAGGTAGAGGCACCCGCCGTGCAGCACGGGCTCATAGCCCTCGAGCACTATGCCCGGTCTCATCCATTCGAGCTCGCCGCTCGCCGCATCCAGGGCCAGTATCCTCCGGGCGTAGAGCACCCACACAGTCTCGCCCGCCACACTGCATACGGGCGCATCATAGGTGATGCCGCGGGCTTCTTCCGGATCCGGCGGGCGGATGTTCTCTTCCGGGAAGGGTTTGCCGACGACCGCCCGCCACCGGGTCTCGCCACTCAGCAAGTCGAGCGCGTACACGGTGCCATCGTACATGCCGACGTACGCGGTGTCCCCGTCAATCGCCGGGGTGTAGCGACTCCCGGCCACCACCAGGGGGCGAGACCAGATCAACTCGCCGGTCCGCACATCCCGGCACGTCAGCGCCTCCGCCTTGTTGTTGCGCCCCTCGTACTGAAGCGAGACACGCGCCCTCTCCGCAAGCGCAACCCGTGGCGTCTCACTGCTCAGCACCTGCAGGCCGGTAGCCACATGCAGGCTAAACGTAGCCTCCTCGGGGGTCGTCCCGATGATCGAGTCTCCTGAGAGGGCCCAGGGGCCCGGCCTTCTCCGGCCGCGGGGAGCACTCTCCCAGTGCATCAGCATCATCAGACCGCGGCCCCACGCGCGGATGTCGAACGGCTCCCGATACGGCGACTGGGTCCACTCCTGAGGCGGCGGCACGAGCCCCAGCCAGACCGGCATCAACTGCGTCTCCCCGGTGAGTACGCCGGTCTCGGCGTCGAGCCAGACCAGCGACGGCTCCCGTCTGTCGTGCGCTGCGGGGCGCATATCGGAGACGCAGACAGACCTATCCCTGACGGCGCACCCGAACCCGCGGGCGACAGGTGGGGCGCACAAGACGTTGTCGCTGGTGGCAGACCAGCGCAGGGCTCCGGTCGATGCCTCGTAGGCGTTGATCGCCTTGCGCACCACACGGCGTCCCCGCGTCACAGTGAAGGCCTCGATGATCACGTCCCCGGCGACGCCGACCACCCATTGCCGCTCGCCGATACGCCAGATCACATCCCCGGTTCGCGCGTCGAGGCGGAAGAGCCCGACATTCGGCATACTCACGAACAGCGAGTCCTCGGCCGCAAACAGCGCGTCCCCCCCAAGATAGCCGCACGTCCGCCCCACCGGCTGAAACGTCCATTTGAGCTCCAGAGGGGGAGTGACCGACTCCCTGGTGCAGCCGGTGTGCGCCGCGTCGTGTCGGCGCTGCGGCCAGTCGGCCGTGGATGGGGCGGCAAGCCAGGAGAAGCAGGAAGCCAGCGCGAGAGCTCCGATCATCACAGCCATCACCTCGACTTCGCGCCGTCACCAGCCGGAACCGTTCGCTGTCCCGCACGCGCGTGATTCACTCGGATTGGGTGGTGGCCTCAGCGGCCGCTTCACCCTCCTCGCCCGCCCCCGCTGCCGGGCCCCAGGCGTCAACGCCGGAGCCGGTGAGGATGTAGACCCACCCGTCGTGGATGACCGGCTCGTAGCCCGTGGGGAAGACCCCCTCCGTCTGCCACTGAATCTCGCCGGTAGCCGCATCAAGCGCCAGCATCTTCCGCCAGTAGAGGACCCAGACCGTGTCACCCGCCACACTGCAGACAGGCGCCTCCCAAGAGAGGCCGCGCTGGCCTATCGAGGGCGGTTGGCCGCTTTCCTCCGGGAAGGGCTTGCCGACCGCCACGCACCATCGAGGCTCCCCGGTCAGCAGGTCAAGCGCGTAAACAGTGCCATCGTACATCCCCACGTACGCCGTGTCGTCGTCAACCGCCGGGGCATAGTAGTTCCCCGGCACGACGAGTTGCTGCGACCACAGGGCCTCGCCAGTTCGCGCATTGCGGCACATCAGGGCGTGTTCGCCGGTATGTTGGCCCGCATAATACAGCATCGCCCCCGCCTGCTCCGCCAGCGCTATGCGCGGCGTCTCCTGGCTCGCCAGCTGCGGTGCAGCGGGGTCTTCCGGCGTCGTTCCGAGGAGCTCATCCCCCGAGACGGCCCACGGGCCATGGATCGGCAGCGGCTTCGCGCAGGGCTCCGAGTGTAGCAGCAGCATCACATCGTGGCCCCAGGCGTGGACATGGAAGGGCTGGCCGTAGGGTGAGGCAGGAGGCTTGTGCTCGGGGGCCCCGGGCGTCGCTGGGACGAGTCGCTTTTCCGCGACGAGTGTCCCGTCCCGCGCGTCTAGCCAGACCAACCTCGGCTCCCGCCTGTCGCGGGGCCCGGGCCGTATGTCGCACAGGCAGACCGTCCCATCCCGTACCGTGCAACGCGTTGGGCCGCAGAGGCAGTTGTGCAGCCAGGAGGACGGGCCGGTGCCAACATCGGGATTGCAGAGCACGTCGTCAGTTGTGGCCGACCAGCGCAGGGCTCCCGTCGATACCTCGTATGCGTTGATCCCCCGTCGCAACGTCGGGCCCGGTGGCGGCGGCCAATCGAAGGCTTCGATGATCACCTCGCCAGCGACACCGGCTACGAATTGGCGTTCCTCAATGCGCCAGATCAACTCGCCCGTTCGCGCATTAATGCGAGAGAACTCAACATAGGGCGCGTCCAGGAAGAGGGAGTCGCCGGCCGCCAACAGCGCATCCGCATCGAGGTGGCGGCACAGCCGCCCCGGGACGTCGTACGTCCACCTTCGCTCCAGAGGGGGTTCGGCCCGCTCGTCGGTGTAACCGCTGTGCGCCGCGTCGTGTCGGCGCTGCGGCCAGTCAGCCAGTGCCAGGCCGGTGAAGCATGAACAACAGAGCACCACAGCCGAAACCCCACGCATCGCAACCATCACCTCGCTCTTCCCACGGCCGGCGGCCACAGCAAGTCATCCGCGACTACCGGCCTCGCGCACCTGCTTACGCAGTGTCATACCCACATCCGGACCTTCCGCAAGTACTCCGTCGTACGTTGTGGACCAATGGCCGAGAGGATGCGACGACCTTCACTCTATCCCTAGTACGCCATGCAACGCCAAAGTCCTGCCAGAGAACGGCGAGCGCTCGATCGCCCGATGTAAATGGAAGTCCACGATTCCCGACAGGCTCTTGAGGATCAAGGCGCTGCATGAGCATCCATCGATCACCGTACAGGCGGCGGGCGGGGGGGTGGTTCGGTGTGTAACACCCTTACCGGGGCGCGGGGGTTGTTGGCACCTGGGG